>JAYWGD010000488.1:0-1538 GCA_043778435.1 Myxococcales bacterium
TCCGCAGGCGCTGGCTATCACGCCGCGCTGAAGATAGTTGCGCTCTGCACCCAACTCTAAAGCGTCAGGTAGGTCTGGTCCTTTAGGCCACGCTCGTACTCGGCCACCATGCGCATGCCTTCATTGGGCTTGATGCGGTCTTGCTTGATGGCGGCGTCGACTTGGGCTTTGAGCCGCTGCGCCAAATCTTTGGCGTCGTACTGGGTCATCTGCAGCACATCGGCCACCGTGTTGCCTTCGATGGTTTCTTCGATGTAATAGCCGCCCTCTTCGTCCTCATCGAGGAACACGTGCACCTCGTTGACGCGGCCAAACAAATTGTGAATATCGCCCATGATGTCTTGGTAGGCACCCGTGAGGAATACACCTAAGTAGTAGGGCTGCCCTTCTTGCACCGGGTGTAAGGTGAGCGTGTCGCGCGTGTCGTTTAGGTCGATAAATTTGGAGACTTTGCCGTCAGAGTCGCAGGTGATGTCGACCAGCGTCGCCTCCTGATCGGGGCGCTCGAGCAAGCGGTGGATGGGCACCACAGGAAAGAGCGCGCCCAAGGCCCAATGGTCCAGCATGGACTGAAACACCGAGAAATTGCAGATGTATTGGTCGGCGAGTTGCTTTTTGAGGTCGTCAAATCCGTCGGGCACTTCGCTCTCTTCGAGTCCGCGCGACAGCTTGTGAATGCGCTCCGCCACATCCCAGAACAACTCTTCCACCCGTGCCTTCACGGGCAAGTCCAAGATGCCTAGCTCAAAGGCGGTTTGCGCCTGCTCCTTGACCGAGATGCAGTCGTGCCAGCTTTCGCCCAAGTTCTGAGACGTGAGATTGTTGTATGTATACAGCAGCGACTTGACAAGCCGGTGGTCGTCCACCCCAAGTTCGTATCTGGTCTCAACCGTTTTCTCGATGGCGCCAAAAGCCTCCACGACAAGCACGCTGTGGTGCGCCACGATCGCGCGGCCTGACTCGCTCACGATGTGCGGATGCGGCACGCCTTCTTCGTCGCAGACGTCCATGAGTGAATGCACCACGTCGCGTGCATACTCTTCGACGCTGTAATTCATCGAGCTGTGAAACGTGCTCTTGGAGCCATCGTAGTCGATGGCCAGGCCACCGCCCACGTCCACGTAATCGATCTCATAGCCCGCGCGGCGAATCTTGGCGTAGTAGCGCGCCGCTTCACGCACGGCGCGTTGAATGATCATAATGTCGGGCACTTGCGAGCCGATATGAAAGTGCAGCAGCTTGAAAGCGTGCATCATACCTGCTTCTTTCATGATGTCGGCGGCCTGCAAAATCTCGATGGTGGAGAGGCCGAACTTCGCGCTTTCGCCGCCGGATTCGGCCCATTTGCCAGCGCTTTTGGTCATGAGTCGTACGCGTAGGCCGATGAGTGGCTCCACGCCCATGTCTTTGGCGACGCGGCAGATCGCGCGAACCTCAGAAAGCTTTTCGGCGATGAGGATCACTTTCTTGCCAAGCTTGCGACCAAAGAGCGCGGTGCGAATGTAGGCGTCGTCTTTGTAGCCGTTGCACACGATGAG
>JAYWGD010000489.1:0-4277 GCA_043778435.1 Myxococcales bacterium
GATGAGCACGCCGCCCCGATGCCACACTTTTCCGCGCCCGCGATGCCACACACCGTCTTTGCGTCCAAGGCCGCATCCGCAGAAGGGCTGAGAAGCCCGGCATCCATCCCAGAGACAATGGCGCTTGTAGATTCCAACGTCGACGGACATGCGAGAAGCGCAAACCCAAGCGTCAAAACGAATCCAGCAACGTTCTTCATCCACGAAGGGTATCCGAATTCTCAGAGTTCGTCCAAGTCGGCACGTCGCATATTTCTTCTTGCATCGCGGCACGGCACAGGTAACCTTAATGTCGTGAAACTCATTACTCGTTTTTCCCTCCCCTTTTTCCTGCTCGCTGCCTACGCATGCGGCGACGACGACACCATGGGCTACGTCCCCAGCGCCAACGGTCAGGATGCAACCGTCACATCCGATTCGGGCAGCACGCCAGGCACGGATACAAGTGCGCCAAAGACCGACGGCGCTGCGACCACAGACACCGGAGCCAGCTCCGCAGACACAGGCACCGCATTGATCGATGCAGGCAATGCCGACACCGGCACCATTGGGGGCGATTCGGGCACCGCAGACACAGGTACAGTGGTGATATCCGCGTGCACCGCTGCAAATACTTTTGCCGTGACCAACAGCGGCTCCAGCGCTTATGTGTTTTCACGCAACGGTGCGGCCGCGGCGAATAACCCAGCCATTTCCCTGGTTGTGGGCGAGATCTACTGCTTCAACCTCAACGTTTCTGGCCATCCATTCTGGCTCAAGACCATTCAAGGCACGGGTACGGCCAACGGTATTCTTGGCGTAGTTAACAACGGAGCGGAGACCGGCACGGTCATTTACCGACCTGCAGCGCCGGGTACGTTCTTTTACAACTGCTCGCAACCACACCCTGCGATGACCAATACGGTGACCGTGACAAGCCCGGTCATCTGACATCTCCCGCCCCTGTCATATCGTAGACGCGTAGCACGGCTCTTCGGAACCGTGCTACGCAACGTTTTGTGCATGCCGGCATGGGTTTTTTCTTTTCGAGTGCAGCCCTAGGCGTCCTGGGTGGAGCTCGTCATGCTTTGGAGCCGGATCATCTCGCCGCAGTATGCACGCTTGTAGCCGAGCGTCCAACCCTCTGGGACACAACCCGGTATGCGCTCTCGTGGAGCGCTGGCCACAGCGCCGTTCTTGCGCTCGCCGGCGGCGCAATGCTTGCACTACGCACACAAATGACGGAAGCGTTTTCGCTGAGCGCCGAGAGAGGCGTTGCATGTTTGCTTATCTTGTTGGGGATGCGCTCGCTCTGGCGAGCGTTTGGTCGGCAAGCGCCGACCACGCACGTGACGGCCACCCCCTTTGGCATCGGGGTGCTTCACGGATTGGCGGGGAGCGGTGCTTTCACCGCATGGCTCGCTGGCGCCTCGGCCAGCGTGCTCGGGGCCGCAGGTGTCCTCTGCACCTATGCCGTCGGTATGGGCCTAGGCATGTGCGCCGCTGCGCTTTTGGCAAGACATGCTTTTGTGCGGCTGGGCGGAGCGCTTCAGCAAAGAGCCATGGCACTGAGCGGCCTGGGTTCTCTCGGTGTGGGCATCTGGTGGCTTTGCGTCACCTGATAGAACGAAGGCTATTGCGCGCTGCAAAGTGCATCGCGCAACGGCAAAGCATTGTACGCTAATCAAAGGAGTCACCAATGTCAGAGACCCCAGAGCTAGAACCCGCTTCACTTCCTCCGCGTCAACGTGAACGCACGCTCACGCCGCAGGAGCGCAAGCGCAATGTCTTGATGGTAGCGATGCTTGCCGCTGCGGGTGCGGCCGTCGCATCGTTGGTCTTGCTAAAGATGAAAGATACAGGCGTCTACTCAAAGCCCGTTGACGAGCTGCTTCGCAATCAGGATCGATTTGTCGGCAAGGCAGTACGTGTAGAAGGCAACCTTGTACACGGCACGCTTGTGCGGCGCGAAACGCCCTGCGAGTACCGATTTGAGATCGAGCAAAAGCACCAAGCCCTGAAGGTGCGTTTCGCAAAATGCATCGTGCCAGACACCTTCAAAGATGTGCCCGGTATGGACGTCGGTGTAACCGTCGAAGGCCGTCTGCTTGCCTCTGGTGAGTTCGAGGCCGACAACGTTTTGGCCAAGTGTCCGAGCAAGTACGAGATGCAAGACCGCCAGCAAAAAGGCGAGCAAATGCCTCACTCTGCGCTGTAGGCCGCCAAGCGACTTCCGTGACCAACCGCACACCCATCATCGGCTCCGATCTGGCAGTGCTGCGCGGCGTCCGTGAAGAGCTGCGTGCAGCCGTATTGATGCCTTACGTGCTACGGCTACGTGCCGAGCGTGGTGAAGAAGTGATGCGTTCTGTCCTGGCCGAAGCCCGTGTGGACGAGGGCCTCATCTCAAGCGAACGTGAATGGGTGTCACGCGAGAGCGCTTGCAGATTCATGCGCGAGATCGTGGCCATGTTCGGCATCGATGCGCTCAAGCACCCTGGCCACTATGCGCTTCAACCCGAAGCGCTGAGCCACATGGTACGCATGATGCGTGTGGCAACGCATGTGGCCGATGCCTATGTGCATCTTGCAGATGCATCGCAAGAGTTCACTCGGCTCGGCACTTGGTTGGTGCTCGAGCGCGAGGAACTTCGAAGCCGGGATGCCCGTGCCAAAGCCCAAAAGCTCACCGTGCGCTACGAGCGGCGCACAGACTCCCAAGAGGCAAGTGTCACCAACGAGACAGCATTGTGCGCCGCACGGTCGGGCATGCTGGCGAGCTTTCCCACGATCTGGGGCCTGCCAGAAGCGCATGTGGGACACGACGGACAGTGCATTGTGCACGGGGCGCAAGCTTGTGACTACGCGCTATGGTGGCGCACCCGAAACCCTTATGTTGTTCCGGGGTTGGCGGCTGCCGGGGCGGCACTGGGCGCACTGCTCGGCATCGTGCTCGGACGCTATGAATTAAGTTTGCTTGCGGGCGCGCTGGGCGGTGCCGGCGCGCTGGCATCCGGCGTTTTGTGGACCCAATTGCGTTCCATGGAAAATACACGCATCTTTGAGCGACATCGTTTGTCGTCTCTAGAGCGTAGCTTGGAGCTGCGCGGGGAAATCACCATGAGCGGCTCCCAAGCCGGGAGCGGCGACTTGCGTGGCGTGGTGCTCGGAGGCAAGTACCGCATCGGGAGGCGCATCGGCGCCGGCGGCATCGGAGCCGTTTACTCGGCCGTACATCTTTCGCTTGGCAACGAGGTGGCCGTCAAAGTGCTGCGCGGGGCCGCGGCCTCCGATGGCGCCGAGATCGCGCGGCTACGCCGCGAGGCCTACGTGCAGACCCACGTGGAGCACCCCAATGTAGCGCGCGTGCTGGACTTGGATCAAATGACCGACGGATCCATCTATGTCGTGATGGAGCGTTTGGTGGGCCGTACCTTGGGCGAGAAATTGTCGCGCGAAGGCCTGCTTGCAGCAGGGCCTTTGGTGAGCATTTTTATTGATGTTTGCGAAGGTTTGCATGCCGCACACGAGCACAGTGTGGTGCATCGCGATCTCAAGCCGGGCAATATTTTCTTGTGCGAAGAAGGCTCTACCAAGCTGCTCGACTTTGGCATGAGCAAACTCGAGACCAGCGAAGCGCTCACCGAAGCCGGGTTCACGCTAGGCACACCGGAGTACATGTCGCCTGAGCAATGCGTTGGCGCTCCAGTCGATGCTCGTAGCGACATCTACTCCATGGGCGTAGTGATGTACGAAGCACTCACCGGCGAGCTTCCCATCGTGGCCGAGGACCGACGCAAGTTGCTCGAGCTGCACCAGCAAAAGGTGCCCGAAGGCATACGCGCGCGTCGCCCCGATCTGAACTTCTCTGAAGATTTGGAGCACATCGTCGCCGCCTGTTTGCGCAAGCGTCCGGCCGAGCGCCCACGCACGGCGCAAGACGTGGCCGAGATGCTGCGCGGCATCCCCAGCTCCGAGCTGCCCCGCTTTTATCCGCCTGAGGCGTACAAGCGCCCCACCTCGAAGTTCTTGCGCAAGGCCCCTCCGCACGAATAAGCCTGGAGACATGCGCAACACGATCACGCTAGGCCTCCTCGCTCTTTCTGTCGCAGCTTGCAAAAAAGAGGCGGCTCTCGCTGAGAAGGGGACGCCCAAGTTGGAAGTCGCAGTGAGCGCGCCACCGCCCGCTGCATCAGGTGTACTCTGCAAGGATGCCAAAGCGCCTAGCGATGCTGAAGCCTCATTGCTTTTTCCAGTAAACATCTCGGGTTACTGCTTGGACCCAAAGACCGAGCCCA
>JAYWGD010000490.1:0-4276 GCA_043778435.1 Myxococcales bacterium
CGACGTGGTCGAGTCTCCGGTGCGAACCTATCCTTACGGACGATTGGGCGCGCATTTGATTGGCTATGTGAGCGAACTCGACCGCGAGCACTTGGCGGAGTTTAGACCCGATGGATACGAAACTCTGTCGCTTGAGGAACGCGCGCGCAAGAACCCTTTGGGCTACGAGACCGGCGATATCGCGGGCGCGACAGGACTCGAACATGCGTGGGAGCCTCAGCTACGCGGGCAACGTGGTTGGCAAAAGCGTGTTGTGAACGCCCAAGGTGTTTTCCAAACGGGGCTCGATGCAGATCTTCACCTTACGCCGCCGCTTCGCGCGGAGCCTATTGCGGGACGAGATGTAAAGCTCAGTGTGGACATGGATCTTATGCTTGCGATCGACAAGGCGATGAACAAGCACGTCTCTGGTGCAGTGGTCGTGGTCGACGTGCGCACAGGGCAAATACGTGCGCTCTACAGCAAGCCGACATTTGACCCTAATGAGCTAAGCGGAGCAGGTGGCAAAGACGTGCGCAGGGAGGCGATGTCAAAACTGCTGACAGACCCGATGCACCCATTGCTTGATCGCACGCTTACCGGCGCCTTCCAGCCCGGCTCAACATTTAAACCGTTCTCGGCCATGGCGGCACTTGAGGGAAAACTCGTAGACCCAAAAGCACGTGAGACGTGCACGGGCGGTCTGAAGTATGGCGGACGCACCTTCAAGTGCAGTCACGTTCACGGCAGCGTGGACATGCATCAAGCTATCGCGGAAAGCTGCAACGTTTACTTCTACAAGCTCTCCGAAACGGTGGACTTGGATCGCATCGTGGGCATGGCTCATGAGTTTGGTTTGGGCGAAAAAACAGGCTTAGGTATCAACCCTGAGGCCCAAGGAAACATGCCAAGTCGCGCTTGGTACACCACCGCAAACCGCGGGCAGTATCATATCGGCTTCGCGCTCAACACGTCGATCGGCCAGGGTGCAGCCACAGTCAATCCAGTGCAACTCGCCATGGCCTACGCCGCCATCGGCAATGGCGGCACGCTCTACGCACCTCAAATCGTGACCGACGTGAGCCGCAACGAATCAGGGGTCGCGCAACGCTTTGCACCACGCGAAGTGCGCAAAGTAAAAGTATCAGCCGATACACTTACACGGATTCAGCACGCGTTGTCCGCGGTGGTGAACGATCCTCACGGCACAGCGTACCCCGTGCGAGATCCCAGTCTGGACATTGCGGGCAAAACCGGCACCGCCCAGACGGGCTACGTTCCAGCACCCGGCGATGACCCGCAACAAGCATGGTTCTATGCACGCGACCATGCTTGGTTTGCCTCGCTGTATCCTGCACGCAACCCAGAAGTCGCCGTAATCGCTCTGATTGAACACGGTGGTGCAGGTCCGACCCAAGCAGCCCCCGTGGCCATCCAGGTGGTGCGCGACTATGTGCGTCTCAAAGCGGAGCGATCCTCGCCGTCCAAAGCCCCATGATCAAATCACGCCGCCGACGCACAAGCGATTCCAAGCCTTTTGATTGGGCCTTCTTTATCGGGGCCGTGCTCTTGGCATGCTTTGGTGTGGTTAACCTGTATTCTGCAACCAGTGTATCCAAAGGCGCACTCACAGAAGTGTACCTGCAGCAGGTGTATTGGTTCGTCGTCGGCGCCATCTTGGCAAGCATCGTGACAGTGCTCGACTACCGGTACCTCGAGCGCTTCGGTTACATTGTCTACGGCGGAGGCATGACGCTTCTTGTGGCCGTCTTTGCGTTCGGTCGTGACATCCGCGGCAGCGCGCGTTGGATTCATTTGGGTGGAGCCAGCTTTCAGCCTTCGGAGCTTACAAAGTTGTGTCTGATCATTGCGATAGCCAAGGCGTTGCATCACGATCCGCCGCCCCAAGACGGACGTCGACTGACCGATTTGTGGCGCCCGGCGGTGCTGGCCCTGATCCCATTCGTACTTATTTATAAGCAGCCGGATTTGGGCACGGCTCTGATTCACATGTTTATCTTCTCAAGCATTTGCCTGATGACGGCCGTGCGCTGGCAATCACTTGCGACCTTGGTGGCGTCCGTTTCGGTGGCCATCCCAGTGCTCTGGTTCACGGTGTTGCACGATTATCAAAAGCAACGCGTGCTCACGTTTTTGGACCCTGAGGCCAACCTGAGCGGCGCAGGTTGGCACGCGCATCACGCCCGTATCGCCATCGGCAACGGAGGCCCACTGGGCCAAGGATTTATGCGCGGCACCCAAAACCAGTATCTGTTCTTGCCCGAGCAGCATTCGGATTTTCCGTTCGCCGTCTTTGCAGAAGATTGGGGATTTGTTGGGGGCACCGTTCTTGTTGCGCTCTACACATTCTTGGTCTTGTGGTGCTTGCATGTTGCAAGCAACGCAAAAGAGCGTTTTGGCGCAGTGCTTGCGGTGGGTGTGGGCGCGCTTGTTTTCTGGCACGCTTTCTTCAACCTCGGCATGGTCACAGGCATCCTGCCAGTGGTGGGTATCACCCTGCCCTTGTTCTCTGCCGGCGGGTCCAGCGTCATGACAATCCTCATGGGCTTGGGGCTCGTGATGAATGTGTCTATCCGCCGCCACGGCCGCATCACCTAGCGCGTCGCACGAGGCATCCGAAAATCGTAGCTTGCTCGCGGCCTAACATACCAAAGCGTCTATGTCGGCCGCGAGCGCACTCGCTTTTCAGCGCCTCGTGCGACGCGCACAGATCTGGGGGCGCCTCGTGGATGTCCTTAGAAGAGTGTATTTTGCGACCTTACCAGACGCCATCGATGCTTTTGATGAAGTCGTAGGGGTATCCCAGTTCGAGGACGCTTGCAGCGTCTAGGCGAGCGACGATTTCGGGCGTGAGCTGCAGCTCGCCTGCGCCCAAGTTCTCGTCCAACTGCGCCACCGTGCGCGCGCCGAAAATGACAGAGCTCACCTCTGCACGGGAGAGCAACCATGCAAGAGCGACTTGGCTTGGTGCT
The DNA here is from genome assembly GCA_043778435.1 of Myxococcales bacterium. Taxonomy (GTDB): domain Bacteria; phylum Myxococcota_A; class Polyangia; order Polyangiales; family Polyangiaceae; genus JAAFHJ01. The sequence continues at coordinate 2,973 of JAYWGD010000490.1, forward strand.
TTGCCTAACTCCTCGGCGACGGCCACGAGCGCTTCCACGACATCCCAATTGCGCGGCTTGTCAAAGCCGACGTAGCGGTCCTTCCACTGCGCGAGGCGCGTGCCTTGAGGCGGCACTTGGCCGCGGCGATACTTCCCTGAGAGCAAGCCCGACGCAAGCGGCGACCACGGCAAAATCCCGAGCCCAAACTTGCGGCACAGTGGCAGGTGCTCACGCTCCAAGTCGCGCGTCGCCAAGTTGTAGTGGGCCTGCAAACTTACAAACGAGCTGAAGCCGCGCTTGTCAGCAACCCACAACGACTCCATCAAGCGATAGGCGGTGTAATTCGATGCGCCCACGTATACAACTTTGCCAGCATGAATGGCGTCGTCGAGCGCACGCATCAACTCCTCTTCTGGAGTGCGTGCATCTTGCATGTGAATTTGATACAGGTCAATGCGGTCCGTACCAAGGCGTTTCAGGCTGGCATCAATGGCTTGTGTGATCCGCATACGCGAGGCGCCGGTGCCATTGGGGCCCGGCCCCATGCGAAAGCGTCCCTTGGTTGCAACCACCACTCGCTCACGTACTCCGCGCTCTGCAATCCATCTGCCGAACACGCGTTCCGACAAGCCGTCTTGGCCGTACACGTCGGCCGTGTCTACAAAGTTGATGCCGGCTTCAAGCGCCCGATCGAGTACCGCAAAGCTTTCGTTCTCGCTGGATCCGACGCCGTGCATAAAAGACTTTTCGTTGGCCTCGCCAAAGGTCATTGCGCCCAAGCAGAGAACGGAAACCTGTGTGCCAGTAGAACCCAATGGTCGGTAATGCATGGGGCGCTCAATACACCACGTACGCCGCAAGGCAACGCGCAACGTAGAGCGCTCTAGCGCGCGCGGCAGCTCTTTCTCACGCGCATGCGGCGACTCACGCGCATGCGGCGACTCACGCGCATGCGGCGACCCACGCGCAGGCAGCGTGCCTAGAAGCGCCGAAGTGGCCTCTGCCAATTACCTTGCGCACATAGGGGAGCGCGGCGGCGTAGACCTCATCGTCCGCCGTCGGTGGCTCAGAATGATGCATAGAGCGCATGTTGCGGCACATGGCAGTTGTCTTTCGGCAATCGGATCACGTTTCTGGGCGTAAAGCTTTTATCTGACGAAACATCGTCACCATGCCGACGCACACACCGCCGGCAATGATGCCAGATAGCGCCTCCAGCATCGGCGTCACAATCAAAGGAGCTGGCAAATGGCTCGCAACACGAAGAACCACAGAGTGTACGGGCGCTATCCCATGAACAACAATGCCGCCACCGACGAGAA
>JAYWGD010000491.1:0-1533 GCA_043778435.1 Myxococcales bacterium
TCTCGGAGCCGGCGACGCCGTCGGCGTTGATGCTCACGTCGGTCTGGAAGGACTTGACGGCATGCTGGGTCTTTGGGCCGTCAAAGCCGTCTGCCGTGCCGGCATCGTAGCCGAGCTTGCCGAGTGCGGTCTGGACGCCTTCGAGATCGTCGCAGCTGACATAACCAAACTTGTCGGAGGTGTGTTCAAACTGTGCCATTGTATTTTTCCTTATTTCTTTTTGATAACGATGGCTTCTGCAGCTTCGAGGGCGGTCTTTGCGCCATCAAGCCCGGTGGAGATTTTAGACATCAGCGTTGGGGCGTCGGTGAGTGAAGTGAGCGCACCTACGTTGGTCTTCATCGCAAGCACGCCGGTCTTGGCTGTGTCGAAGGCAGCGAAGGCTGCGTCGGCTTTGGCTTTCACTGGCGCTGGCAATTTGACAGCCTTTTCCTTGAGGAATGCGAGCTTCATGTCGAGGGCCTTGACGCCATCGTTGATCTTCGTGACCAAGGTCTCCTTTTGGCCATCGAGCAGCTTTTTTGCCGTTGCAGCGGCCGTTGCTTCGGCCTCAGCTTTGAGCTTTGCAGCAGCTTCATCAGCGACCTTCTTGGCCTCCATGGCCTTTTTTTCTGTGTCTTCGCAACCCGTGACGCTGAGCGCCGTCGCAGCAACCAACAAAGAAACGATCACAGAACGAGAGATGTTTTTCATGGAGCCGCCAGGTAGCGGAACGGAACCTGGAACTCAAGCTGACCTTGGGAGAAATTGTTGCGTGGACCCTGTAGAGCGCCGTAGCCGCGGCGCGACGCTTGCGCCGCCGAGCAGGCTTGATCTGCACTTTGGCCTCGAAACTTGGGTCTTGTAGCCCCAACCACGCCAGCCTAGATTTGTGCCATGTATGACTTAGTTGTTCGGGGTGGCACGGTAATCGACGGTAGCGGCAGCGAAGGCGTCCTCAGCGACGTCGCCATCAACAGAGATCGCATCGTTGCAGTAGGTCTCTCGTTGGGTGCTGGCCGCCACGAGATCGACGCTCGCGGAAAACTGGTCACACCGGGCTTTGTAGACATCCACACGCACTATGATGCGCAAGTGTCGTGGGACCCCGACATGACGCCCTCATCGTGGCACGGAGTAACGACGGTGGTGATGGGCAACTGCGGCGTTGGATTCGCACCTTGCAAGGCTGAGGCTCGTACACAGCTCATCGGAATGATGGAGGGCGTGGAGGACATCCCCGGGGCGGCGATGACCGATGGAATCACCTGGGCGTGGGAATCCTTTCCCGAGTACATGAACGCAGTGGAGAAAGTGCCGCGCGTGCTCGATGTGGCGTGCCAAGTGACGCACGGCGCACTTCGTACTTATGTGATGGGCGCTCGCGCCGTCGCGGACGAGCCTGCGACGGCCGAAGATAGGGCGCAGATGGGCGCGCTCACGCTCGATGCGCTCAAGGCGGGCGCACTGGGATTTTCCACGTCGCGTACGATGTTGCATCGGGCAATCGACGGCACGCCAGTGCCTGGCACCACGGCCGCGACCGAAGAGCTA
>JAYWGD010000492.1:0-4259 GCA_043778435.1 Myxococcales bacterium
TACATGTTCATCACGGGCCCCGAAGTCATCAAGGCTGTGACGCACGAAGAGGTCACCAAGGAAGACTTGGGCGGCGCCTACGCACACGCAAGCAAAAGCGGCGTGGCGCACCTCACCGCCCCCGACGACAAAGCGTGCATTGCGCAACTGCGTGAGCTGCTCTCGTACTTGCCAAGCAACAATCAAGAGGACCCGCCCAAGAAGCCCACGCAAGACCCGGGCCTTCGCGAGGTGCCCGCGCTCGACACGATGATCCCGCTAGAATCCAACAAGCCCTACGACGTGAAAGAGGTCATCACGGCCGTGGTCGACGACGCCACGTTCTTCGAGATCGCGGAGGCCTACGCGGCCAACATCGTGGTGGGCTTCGCGCGTGTGAACGGCCGACCGGTGGGCATTGTGGCCAACCAACCCGCCGTGCTTGCAGGCGTGCTCGACATCAACGCCAGCATGAAGGCCGCGCGCTTTGTGCGCTTCTGCGACTGCTTCAACATTCCGCTTGTCACACTTGTAGACGTACCTGGTTTCTTGCCCGGCCTCGACCAAGAGTACGGCGGCATCATCAAGCACGGCGCCAAGTTGCTCTTTGCCTTCGCTGAGGCCACCGTGCCCAAAGTCACGGTGATCCTGCGAAAAGCCTATGGCGGCGCGTACGATGTCATGGCCTCCAAACACATCCGCGCCGACATCAACCTGGCCTTCCCCACGGCCGAGATCGCGGTGATGGGCAGCGATGGCGCCGTGAACATCATCCGCAAAAGCGAGATTGCGGCAAGCGCCGACCCGGCCGCCACACGCGCAGCATTTGTTGCAGAGTACAAGGAACGCTTTGCCAACCCCTACAAGGCGGCCGAGCTTGGCTACATCGACGAAGTGATTTACCCGCGCCAGCTGCGCGCACGTCTCACGACCTCGCTCGACATGCTCAAAGACAAGCGCGACACCAACCCGCCCCGCAAGCACACGAACATCCCACTCTGATGGCACGCGCCAAGAAGGCATCGAGCCCAACACCAAGCCCGTTGTGGAGCAAGGCTCAGCTAAAAGAGGAGCTCGTCGCTGCGCTCGAAGAGACGCTGCGTGCATTGCAAGATGCACACAAGTCGACCACCGCCGGCATGACCCACCCGGACAACAAACCCGAGAACGACAAAGATACGCGCGCCATCGAGATGTCCTACCTGGCGCGCGGCCAAGCCATGCGCATTGAGGAGTTTACCCTAGGCGTCTCGGGCGCCAAGGTTCTCAATGTTGCAGAATGCTCGCGCGTGCAATTGGGCGCATTGGTGCACACCGAGGATACAGAAGGCTCGGCAGCTCACTACTTGGTAGCCCCGGAAGGCGGCGGCGTGGTGCTCAGCGGAGGCGTCAAGGTGGTTACACCCAAGTCTCCACTAGGCAAAGCGCTGATGGGAAAAGAGGCCGGAGACGAAACCATGTTTGTGGCCGGCGGCGTGGTGCGCGGGCTGAATTTGCTGCGCGTGAGTTAGGGGGCGACGCAGGGCCCATGGACTCAGCTCTTTGCAGACTCAGAGCGCGGTGACAGAGCCAATGACACGCAAAGCAACGCATAGACGAAAGGGGTCTCACATCCCACAGTCTTAAAGGAAAATCCCTGAGGCGCATGTACTTGCACGGCCGCAAGCATGATCACGGCCATCATGCTTGCGGCCACCCGATGGAGCACCCTTAGCGCGATGCCGAGAGACGCACAGAGCTCGCCGAGCCCCACCGCGAACCGAAGTGCAGGCGGAAGCCCACTGTGCTCGCTCCACCACGCGCCTCCCTGAGCGCCAAGGTTCCATGCCCCGTGATAAGCGAATGGGATCACCAGAGCGGCGCGCAATGCGTAGTCCGAGAGCCTCGCGCTATCGAAGCGCAAGTGCGGCTCCTGTCGCAACGAGCGCGACGACGCCAAAAGCGAGATGGGCCTGGGCGGCCGTGTACCGAAGGCCTGCTTCGCTTGGTTGCTCGAGACCACGCGGGGTCATGGCTGGGCGTAGGACACGCAAGCCCAACGGCGCCATCAGCACGGGTGCAATATACACCCAGATGGGCAATGCAACGGCATGGGCCGTCGCTGCCCAAGACAGTAACGCAGCTGGATAGAGAATGAAGAGGAGCCCACGGCTCCCCGCGTCGCCGAGCAACATTGGCAGCGTGCGGCTGCCGCGCGCTCCGTCGTTCACAACATCGGCGGTGTTGTTTACGTGCAAAATACCAACGGCAAGAGCGCCAAACGCGCCGCCGACCCAATACGCAAACTCAGGTACGGTGCGAAATGCCGCCAACGCAAACCCAGCCGTAAGCACCGGACCGCAGAGCAGGGCAACCGCGACATCACCCAGCGCACGATACTTAAGTGAGAACGGCCAGCCCGAATATCCCAATGCCCCCACCACGCCAGCCAAACCTACGGCAAGCAGCGGGCCCGGCGTCGCGAGCACTGCAGGCAACCCGAGCGCGATGCCGGCCACGACCATGAGGTACCCGCCGCGCTGCACGGATGCCGCCGACAGTCGACCGCTCTGAATGACGCCCGCGCCACCCATGGTCCCCGGCAGATCGATAAGCCGCTCGTGATCCTCGACGTCGTTGAGAAAATTCACGGCCACCTGCAAGCACACCGCGCCGAGCAATGCGCAGAGCGCGTGCGCCCCATGAACGGGCAACCCCGCCCACTTACCCAGCATCCAAACCACCGCCGCCGGCGCGGCTGTAGCTGTCAGCGATATGGCCCGCGCCGCTTGGAACCACGCTTTCAGTCCGCCTTGCGCGACACCTGACAACACTGCAAAACGCACATAGCGATCGCCATCTCGCGTGTGCAGGGCAAGTGGCGCAACGTGCAAGCGTTTGGCCTCTTGCTGCAGTACGCCGTGGTGCAACGCCACACGCAAGGCGTCGGTTCCCAATTGCAAGTCGACTTCAAACTTTGGCGTTGTTGAATTCACGATTCACCTCTTGTTGAACTGCCTTGACCAACACACTAGCAGTAAAATAAATAAGCAAACGCATTTTCAGTTCACGACATCTTGAACTATACTCTTTTTATGTCTAACACCGTCCACCGCGCCTCTGACATCCAAGCCCTCGTGTCTGAGGTCGAAGCGGCACTGCGTTCTCGACTCCCCGAAGCGAACGCATTCGATGCAGGTGCGAGGCAGGCCGTGCTTGCAAAAGGTGCCAAGCGCGCGCGCCCCGAACTTGCCGCCCTGTGCCTGGGCGTAGATGCGTCATGGCATGGTGCTCGCGCCACATTGGTGACGGCACTCTGTGCTGTAGAGCTCATTCATGGGGCGAGCTTGCTGCACGACGATGTGCTGGACCGTGCCGACACGCGCCGAGGTTTGCCTTCAGCCCGCGCTCAATATGGAGATGTACGCGCCGTGCTTTTGGGAGACTATTTGCTCACGCGAGTCGTCTCCTGGTTGCTGCCCGAATCACCCATTTTTTTGCATCATGCAGTGGATGTGATCGAAGAACTTACGCGAGCGGTCTACACAGAGCTTGAAGCCCGCGGCAGGCCGCTTATGTCGGTGCAAGCTTGGACCGACATGGCTGTCGGGAAAAGCGGCGCTCTTTTTGGCCTTGCCGCGCGCGCCCCAGCGGTCGTGGCAGGCGCCATGCCCGCCGGGGCACGTCTCGACGTCTTTGGTCGTCAGTTGGGCCTTGCGTTTCAAATTGCAGACGACGTTCTCGACTTGATCGAGGGGACCGGCGAATTGGCCTACGCAGACCTACGTGAGGGGAATCCTTCTTTGCCGTGCATCTTGGCGGCATCGATTCACGCGCCGATTGCCGCTCAGCTTGACGACGTCAGGCAGGGGCGCGTCTCTGCAGGGCCAGCGGCGGCGGAGGTGTTGCGCGTCGGGCTCAAGCCCGCCATTGCACACTTTGACGCCGCAATCACGCGAGCTCGCGCCGCACTTCTGGATGATGAGTGCGAGGCACTTGAGCCCGCATTTGTTCTTGCCGAACGTTGGCGCGCACAGCTCGTTGCGATCCCCAGGCCAGCGATCACACAAGCGGAAACCATTTCAGACTAGGGAAAAAGCATGGCCACGATGCGCACCACGTTACCCAATCATTCTTCGCGAAAGCGGAGTTCCACGGAGCGTGAATCCGATACGGACGTGTCACTTTCCGGACCTCTCTTGCCGTACGAGGAGACGCTTGTAGACGCCGTGGGCACTGTGATCTCGTTTTGGCAGTTCAAGCGAAACCACGGGCGCATTTGGGCCACGTTGTTCTTGCGT
>JAYWGD010000493.1:0-1528 GCA_043778435.1 Myxococcales bacterium
ACGGACTCGGGGCGGGTCATGACGCACAGCGCGCACAGCAGCGAGAGCCAGGCCACCGACGAGCCGCCGCGACGGACGCGTACCCAAGCGAGCAATGCGCCTGACCACAGGGCCATGAAGAGCGCGATCTCCATGCCGCTCCAAAGTGACCAAGCGACTCCTCCCACCATCAAGAGCGCCACCGGAAGCAAGGCCTGCACGGCAAAGCGCGCGCGTATCGAAAACTGTGCCCAGAGGCTGAGCGCGCGCTCGGCTTGCAGGAGTGTGCAAAATACACCCATGCACGCGATCCATGCGGCCCAAACCATGAGAAAGCGTTGGCGGAACCCAAGCACGTATCCCACGGCCAAAATCACTGGATACAGCGCACTCGTAGAGCCCGAGGAATAGCCGTTTCCTACACTCCACTGGCCGGGGAATCCTTGCGCCCAGCTGCGTGCGAAATCGAAGTGGATAAACACGTCGTCAAGGGGGGCCGACCACTCGCCGCCCGTTTGCGCGAGCAACTCTGTGTAAAATGCATACGACGAAATGAGCGTGCACACGGCGCTCCAGAGCACATAGCGCCACGATTGCGGCGCAGGCGTTGCGGGGGCCAAGGCTTGCACGGTGAGGGCTCAGATCTCGGTGAGAATGGTGGTCGCGATGTAGTCGGCAGCAAAGATGGCGATGATGCTGTCGACCACCGCGCGTGCCGTAGCCTCTCCTACGCCGCGTGCTCCCCCCTCCGCAAAAAACCCCTTGGTGCAACATACAATGCTGACGATAAAGCCGAACAACGTGGCTTTGATGAGCATCATGCGAATGTCGGACATGTGCACGAGGCCCTCGACCTTGTCCCAGAAGACGCCTGGGTCGATGCCTTGCCACAGGACGGCCACGATGTAGGAGCCGAACATGCCGGCGATGCCGAAGAACATCGACAGCACCGGCAACATGAGGGTGGTGCTAAGTACACGGGGCGACACCAAGTACTGAACGGGGCTCACGCCCATGGTGGTGATGGCGTCGATCTGTTCGGTGACGCGCATGTTTCCGAGTTCGCTGGCCATGGTGCTACCGGCACGCGCAGTGACGACCACGCCCGCAAGCACAGGTGCCAGCTCACGCGACATGGCGAGTGCGACCACGCCACCGACCATGGCTTCGGCAGAGAATTGCCTGAATGCGAGGATGGTGCTGACGGTAAAAGCCATGCCCGTAAACATGCCGACGAGGACCACAATAAACGTGGATCCTACACCGATAAAATCCAAGGCCTCGATGAATTGAGCGATGCGAAACGGAGGCGTGAACAGCCATCGAAGTGCATCGACGCCTAGCAACAGGGTGTTGCCTACGTTGTCGAACAATCCGTGTGCCGATCGCTCTACGCCTGAGACCACGTGCGTGAAAGCCCGTTGGGGCCAGGGCGCGGTGGGCGTTGAGAGAGGGGTAGACACAAGGCACCCTTAGTCAACACGGCGGCCGATTTCTATCCCTCGTGGTGGCATTGTTCTGGGCGGTGGCGTTAAGCTTGAGGCGTGCA
>JAYWGD010000494.1:0-4249 GCA_043778435.1 Myxococcales bacterium
GCCGTAAACGAAGCCACCTGAAGTGGACGTCTCGGCGAGCAGACCACAGCTGTACTGGCCGCGGCCCTTTGGCTCGTCGCTGTACACATCGACTGCGGCACGTAGGCCATTGTCTCGCACGGCGACGCGCAAAGCAGCCTCGTCGACCAAGCCTGCGCGTGCCGTGTTGAGAAACATGGCGCCCTTTGGGAGCGCCGAAAGCACCCGCTCATTCACAATGCCGGAGGTGCGGTCATTGAGTGCAAGATGCATGGAGAGCACGTCCGAGCGTCGCGCCAATTCTTCGAGGTTGGCGGCATAGCCAACGCCCGCTTCTTGCGCGCGGGTGGGGTTCATGGAGCGCGACCAAACCACAGGGCGTAATCCAAAAGCCTTGGCGCGCGTGGCCACTTCGCGACCAATGGCGCCGTAGCCCGCGATGCCCATGCGCTTGCCGTGCAGGCCCTCGGCGCGGCCATATTCTGAGCGCTCCCATTTGCCGTCGCGTAGCGATTGCACTGCGTCGGGGATGCGGCGATCGAGCGCGACCACCATTCCCATCACCAGTTCGGCGACCGCGCTGGCGTTCTTGCCGGGACAGTTGGCCACGTAGATTCCGCGCTCACTGGCGGCCTTTACGTCGATGCTGGTGGTCTCTGCGCCGGCCCGCACAATCAGGTGCAGATGCTTGGCGTTCTCGATGGCCGTGGCGCTAACACGGGTCGATCGCACGACCAAGACGCCTATCCCATCGAGCTTCGACGCCAGCGTTTCGCGCGTCATTTCGGGCTCGTAAAGAACCTCTAAGGGCAGGGTACGAAGTTCGGCCACGGCCTGAGGGTGCAGTTTGTCGGCGATGAGGAGACGCATATCGCGGGGAATGGTAACTCAACCCACGCGCCTGTCGCGAGATTTCATGCGATGATTTTACATCTTGGGAAAGTCTACCAACAGGACTGTAAAGTTAGGAAAATGTGCGACTTTGTTGCTCACGTCGGTCGCGAGCTCTCCCAATTGAAACGTCGCGTGTCGGTCTAGCTTTGCCCACACGTACGCGTGGCCAAGCCGAGTTTGGAGCAGAAGCGCGCCATCCAAACGCTGATAGATGCGTGAGATCTGCATGCTTGTCGTATTGCTGAGTGAGGCCCAAAGTGCCGCGTGTTCGATCCACAATCGCGTGACAAAAAGCGGTGTGTCATCGACCTGGAGGTAACTCCAATCTTCCGCATTGGCGAGGACAAAACGGCCATCCGTTGGGTGCACATACACCCATGTCGCAAACGCGCGCTGCATCCCCTGATGCGCCACGCGCTGTCCTTCGTGCTCGAAATGCCCATCCGCGCAAAGGCGCAGCGTGGACTCACGGCTGCGTCCTGAAGGCGTTGGGTTCGAAAATACCGCTTCGTTCAAGGCTTAAGGGCTCGCAAATACTCTGTCAGAATGTGGGTGTCTTTTGCACCCATTGGGGCGAACTGTACTCCTAAGCCCACCCCGTTGGACCAACGTACCGTGCCTTGCAATGCCAGCTCATCGTGGGCAAGAGATGGACGCATACGAATGACCAATGGGGTTCCGGCCTCGAGCTTGGTTCGTGTGGCAATGAACATGCCGCCCACCGACAGGTCGGCGCCCGTGCCTGCAAAACTTGTCGTACCTCCGAGCACGGAGAAGACAAGGTCCACGGCGACCAAACTGCGTACGTATTGGCGTAGATCTGACATACCTCGAGATTCCAATGATAGCATTGACTTGCATGCAATCGCGACCTCCGAAAACGACTTTGCGCTTACTTAGCCTAATGGCCGCCGGACTTTTTACGGGAGGCCTGACGCTGGCCTTTTTGCGTGGAGTGCGGCAAGTAACCGAGGGTGTGCCTGCACTCTTTGTAGATGATCGCGAACTCGCGGCGCTGCGGCGTGTTGATGCGCAATTGCTTGGTGAGGCGCATGGGGAGCCTGCGGAGTACGAGGTGGCCTTGGCCAAAGAACTGGCATTGCTCAACCGTGCATATGCAAACTACATGGCTCGTGGAAGAAGCGGGGCAGGCGAGAGCGAGATCCCAGCACGGGTCGCGGTGGTGCAAACAGCAGTGGCAAACAGCATGGCCCATGGTCCTGCGGACGACCCGCTGAGGCCTCTGATGCGTCTTCGGGCGGCGCATTTCCACGAGTTCTTGGCCGAGTTTTCTCGTAGTCGTGTTGCGAAGCAAGACAGCACTGGGCTGCTCAATGTGGGCGCTCAGTTTCTGCTCCGCATGCGTGAGCTTGGATACATTCGCGGGTATGAGACCGATCTGTCGGACGACGAATTTGCCACACTCTACAAGATGGCTTGGAACAACAGCGTAGGCATGGATGTGGACTTGGGGTGGGGGACATCAACTCGCGCGATGGCGGCGCCGTACAAGCTCACCCATGCACATCGGGGACTCATGATTGCGCTCGCGCTTCGCTCTCCTGCTTCAAATCTTCCTTATGGCGCCAAGCCTGCCGCCATCAAGCGCGCGCGTTTGGAGAGCTTGGTCGGCAAAATCCAAGACGCGGGAAAGTACGATCCAAACTACCCGACGGAGTATGCATTGGGTGTGGCTTACACGCTTTTGGGGCGCGAATCGGACGCGCGGGAAAAATTCGAGCTGGCGGCGGCGTCTCGCAGTGCTCCTGCACTTCGAACCAGCGGATACTTGCTCCCAACGCCCAATGGCCGCGTAGACTAGTGTTCTCATGGAACAAGCCAAGACTTTTGCCTGTCCCTCCTGTGCTTCCGGAATCCCTCTGGGCCACAAGTTCTGCGGCCGTTGTGGTGCATCGGCGCCGGTCGAGGTCGCTGGTGGCAAAGTCGCCTACTATGGCACGTTGCAAACACCTGGGCGCGCGCGCGTGGTGATGTTGCGCGGCGAAGGGGTTGAGGGGCTCAGCTATCAGCTAAACGCCGAGCACCATGTGCTTGGGCGCGCGGGGCAGATTGCTTTTGCGAATGATGCGTTCGTGTCGCCAAAGCACGCCGATCTCTATTACCGCGACGGAGTGCTCTACGTGAAAGACGAGGGCTCGCTCAATGGCGTGTATGTGCGGCTTCAGGCACCGCGCGCGCTTGAGTTTGGCGACACGTTTTTGATTGGAGACCATGTGTTTCGTTTGGATGTGGTGACCGAAGGCGCGGAAGCACCCGACGCCCACGGCACATTTGCCAGCATTTCACCTTCTGTCCCGGCATTGTTTCGCGTTTCGCAGCTACTCGAAGGTGGAGGCATTGGCATCTCGGTTCGCGCCGTTTCAGGGGCCGTGCGCATCGGCCGTGAGGGCATGGAAATGAACTTTCCGTGCGACGCACATCTCTCTCCGCTTCACTGCACCGTGCAAGAACGCGCCGGGAAAGTGTGGCTCACCGATGGAGACAGTCGCAATGGTACATACGTGCGAATTCGTAATGAAACGGCGCTGCAACACGGCGACTGCTTGTTTGTAGGCAAGCAGCTCTTGCGCGTCGAGATCACCTCTTAGGGAGTCGTGGGGGATGAGAATTTTTTGCGAAGCGCTTGGCACACGATGTCGGGGGCGTAGCGGCTGACATCGCCGTGATGGCTCGCGATCTCCCGCACAAGTGACGCGGAGACGAAGCCATAGTTGGTGCGTGTAGGCAAAAACAAGGTGTCTACCTCCGGGCCGAGATCGGCGTTTGCATGAGCGATTTGCAGCTCGTACTCAAAGTCGGTCACGGCGCGTAGGCCGCGCACGATCACGCGTGCACCAACCAATCGCGCATGATCGATGAGTAAGCCCGAGAAGGAATCAATCCGCACATTGGGAATGTGATGGCTGACTTGCCGGAGCAGCGCCAAGCGCTCCTCGCGATCGAACAACACATTGCGTGTAGGATGCACACCCACGGCGACAACCACCTCCGAGAACAACGATGCCGCGCGTTCGATAAGATCGAGGTGACCCAACGTGACTGGATCAAAACTCCCCGCATAGAGGGCCAGTTTGCCGTCGTTCACGGCTTCTTTCGTGCAGGCGCCGTTGGTGACACTGCCGGAGTTGCGGTCGGAGCCGTTGCTGCCGGTGCTGGCGTTGCAGCTGTCACCATGGTGCCCATGGTAGGGTCTGCTTCGAGCCACAACGCGCGGCCACCGTCGGTTATCGTGACGCGAAAGGCTTGCATAAATCCCGCGCCCATCACGCCGCACAGATCGATGGGCTCCGTGGAAACCAAGCCGGCCAAATCGCCTCCGCCGATGCCCGGAATTTTGGGTAGCTCAAAACTGCCT
>JAYWGD010000495.1:0-14310 GCA_043778435.1 Myxococcales bacterium
GTGGCCAAAGCCTTGGAAATTCTCAAGCGCCAGGCTATCGAGAAGCAGGAGAAAGAGCGCGATCGCCTGATGCGGCAAGGTGCAGTAGAGACGCGCGGCTAGAGACGTTTACTCGGGCGCGGCAATGGGATCGGAATAGCTCTCCGCCAGCTTTATGCACTCTGCACGCAATTCGTTGTGGCCCAAAATCTTTCGGATCAGCGCCCATGTCTCGGCATCTGCAAGCGCGCCCATCGGGGAGAGCGTCTTGGTCGCTTTCTTCTTTTTGCGTGCAATCGCGTTGGGCCCTTGAGCCACAAGGGCGCTTATCTTGTCGACCCATCGCTTGGTGGGGAAGCCCTCTTCGCGCTCCCAGGCGAGCACCTCGGCGGGCATCACGCCGATCGTTTCTGCAAGCTCTTTTGCCGTGCAGGAGAGCGACTTGCGCGCAGCGCGCAGATCATCCGGGCTCATTCCGCCTTGCCCGCCACGGTCATACGGCCCACGCGAAACCCAGGGCTCGCGATGCTGGAATCGTGCTGCAAGTCGCTCGCGATGGCGTCGATGCGATCCCAAAGCTCGTTGAAGTTCAGCGACACCGTGACCTCGCTTACGGGATAGGCAATCTCGCCATTCTCGATCCAAAACCCGGATGCGCCGCGGGAGAAATCGCCGGTCACAGCATTGAAGCCAAAGCCCATCATGTCGGTCACAAGCAAACCGCGTGGGGTGGCTTTGACCAGAGCTTCAAAGCTGTCCGTGCCGGGCTTCAAGTAGAAGTTGGTCGTGCTGGCCGACACTCCACCGCTGCCGCCGCGGGAAGCGCTTGCGGTGGATGCACGTCCAAGCTTGCGCGCCGAATAGCTGTCGCAAAGATAGGTGCGTAGCACACCATTCTCGACCACCACGTTTTTGCGCGATGCCAAGCCTTCGCCGTCATGACTCCGCGATCCGGGACCGCGCATAAGCAAAGGATCGTCGACGATGTTGAGTAGCTCGCTGCCGATGCGTGTGCCTTCACGCCCAGCCAAATAGGAGGATTTTCGCCAAACACTGCCGCCCATCACGCATCCTGAAAGCTGTCCGAGCAAGCTGCGCGCAGCGTCGCGATCGAAGACAACGGGGTACTCGCCGGTGGCCGCGCCGCGTGCGCCGAGCTTGCGCAAGGTGCGGCGTGCGGCCTCTTCGCCCACAAAGTGTTCGGTCTCGAGATCGCTCAGATGGCGCTTGCCACTGCCGTAGCCTCCGCGTCGCTTTTTGCCGCCCTCATCCTCTGCGAGCACCGATACGCCAAGGCCGAATGAGCTGCCCTTGTGCTTGGCCACAAAGCCGCTGCTGAGCACGGTGATGCTGCCTCCGGTGGCGTGGCTAAAGGTGGCGCCATCGCTGTTGCTGATACGCGTGTCCTTGCCACGTGCGAATTGTTCGGTGCGGGTGGCGCGCAGAATGCCGTCCTTGGCGCCGAGCGTATCGCCGCTTGGGTCGTAGAGATTGAGGTCCGCGAGCGCGCTCGGATCGCACAAGAGCGCGCTGTCGGCGGGGCCTGCAAACGCGTCTTCTTCGGTCCATTCGGCAAGGCCGACCACCTCACGCACAAACGCATCCAGCGCGCTGGGCCGCAGATCGCTGGTGGTCGCAGAGGCCACGCGCTGTCCGCGCATCACGCGGAGTCCAACGCCGTGGTGCCCCGCTTCTTCGAGAAGTTCTACTTCGCCCAAACGCACTTTGGCGCTGAGTTCGCGACCGGTGCGAATCACGCACTCGGCAAGTGTGGCTCCTTGCGCAGTGGCCCGCTGTACCAAGTCGCGGCCCAAAGCTTCGAGCTCGTTCAGTTTGGTATCGAGGGCGGCGTCGGACGAAGTGCTCATGTCACGCGAGAGGGTACACGGATCGCAGCCGTTGCTACAACCAAGCGACTTCTTGGCTGCGCAGCCACGTGGTCTGTCGGCGCACATAGATGCGCGTTGCGATCTCGATGCTGTCTTCGAGTGCGTGCAGCGGCAATTCGCCGCGCAAGTGGGCGCTGATCTCTTTGAAGCCCAAGGACCCCATGGCGCGGGCGTCGCCATAGCCCTGGGCGTGTAGCTCTCGCACCTCGTCGACCCAATCTTGGCTCAGCCATTCTTGGATGCGCGCGCGGATGCGCACGCGCAATTCTTCAATGGGACGCGTGACGCCGAAGAGCGCATGCTCGTGGCGTACTTGGGCAAATCCGTGCTCGCCTTGCCACTCGCTCAGTTTGCGTGCGGTTTGCATGTAAACCTCTAGCGCGCGGCTGACGCGCACAAAGTCGTTTGGGTGCAGGCGCAGTGCGCTCTCGGGGTCCACGCGCCGAAGGCGCTCATGCAGTGCCGCGCGCCCCAGTGTTTGAGCTTCGTGCTCGAGCAGCGCTCGAATCTGGGGATCTGGGTCGGGCAATGCGACAATGCCGCGCACCAAGGCGCGCACCCACAAGAACGTGCCGCCGCACACCACCGGCACCTTGCCGCGCGCCCGAATGTCGGCGATGGCGGCGTCGGCGAGCACCGGGTAGCGCGCGCCCGTCATGGTGTCATGCGGCTCCAAAAAATCCACGAGGTGATGCGGCACGCGCGCGCGTTCTTCGGCGCTGGGTTTGGAGGTGCCTAGGCGAAAGCGCTTGTACACTTGTACACTGTCTGCGCTTACGAGTTCGCCGTCTATTTGCTCGCACAATGCGAGCGCGAGGGCCGACTTTCCGCTGGCGGTCGGTCCCACAATGCACACCAGCTTTCCACTTAGCGCCGCTTGCTTCATCAAGGCCAAGGACGCGTTCATCGCCCACCACGGCGCTTTGCAAGCTCATCGTGTCCGATACGAAACAAGACGGGGCGTGGATGCACGCACGCAAGAGAGAAGTCGCAGTCGTCAAGCGCATCCAGTAGTGCCCGCACTTCGACTGGATCGGGTATGGGCGAGAGCCTCGCCACGTGCGATGCCGTTTGCTCCGCAGACACACCGGCGCGCGCCGCCACCCGCTCGCGCATGGCCACTGGGCTCATCAGGTAGAGCGCGTCGTCTCCCTCGCAAACAATGTATCCTGCACCTGTTGGCGCCACATAACGCAGCTTCGAATAGAATGGGATGCGCATGCTCTGGGGTTGCGGTGAAGGCAACGCCGAGGTCAGAGCGCGCGCGCGCTCTGAAGCGAGGCTGGGCGCAGGGATCCGCGCAGGTATCCTCGTAGGTGCCCGCGTAGATACCCCCACTGGCTCCCGCAGTTGCCACGCGGGGGGGGAAGGGAGAGGCTTGTTGTATGCCGTGGCCGCTTGAGACCTGGTGCGATCTGCGTGTGAAATAACTGGCACTGGAAGTGATGGAGCGACATGACGCAAGCGTTCTGAAAGCTCACGAGACAGCAACTCATACACCGCGCGCGGATCCGCAAATCGGACCTCTGTTTTCTGAGGATGCACATTCACGTCCACCAAGCTTGGATCGATATGCACATGCACGACGCCGGCAGGGTAGGTGCCAACGGGCAGCCGATCGCGCATCGCATCGCCCACTGCTCGGGCGAGCACGCGGTCTTTCACCCATCGTGCGTTCACAAAGATCCATAGGTCCCGTGGATGACTCGCCCCGGTCTCACACAACCAAGCGGCAAGTTGCAGCGGGCCGCGATCGGCTGACACGTGCATGAGTGTGCGCCGCTCAAACACTTGCTCGGCTCTCGCGCCCAGGTCGCGTTCAGCGGGCAAGTTGATGGCGCTACGGCCATCGCGATGCAGCTCCATGTGCACCTCTGGAGAGACCAGGGCAAGCGCCGTCACCACATCGACAATGTGCGCAGATTCGGTGGGCGTCGACTTGAGAAACTTGCGCCGCACCGGTACGTTGTAAAAGAGATCTCGTGCGGTCACGGTGGTGCCTTGCGCCATGCCAATGGGGGCAGTGTGCACGTGATGCCCGCCGTGAACGCTTATCGCCATACCTGACTCGTCGAGCTCGGTGCGCGAGGAGATCGTGGTGCGCGATACGCTGGCGATGCTGGCCAAGGCCTCACCACGAAACCCAAAGCTCTGCACCCGCATTAAATCTTCGAGAGAAGCGATTTTACTAGTCGCGTGACGCCGTAACGACATGGCGATGTCGGCCGGCAGCATGCCGTGGCCGTTGTCGCTGACGCTGAGCTCGGCCACGCCGCCATCTTGAAACGCGACCCGAATATGCGTGGACTCTGCATCGAGCGCATTCTCCACGAGCTCTTTGACCATGCTTGCGGGTCGCTCGACGACTTCGCCAGCAGCGATTTGGTCGACGAGATCGCTAGGAAGATCCTTGATGGGTTGCCGGCTCATGCGGGTTGCTCGGGGGCGAGTCCATCGTACACCCCAAGCTCGCTTTCTCGTGCATGCAGACAGCATTCGCTTCCCATCGGGAAAACTCGGCAGGCATCTGGGCGCGCAAGATACACCCCGCACGCATTGTCATGTGCAAGATGCACGCATCGCGCGTCCGCGCCGACGAGCGCAAGTGCGAGTTTGCCATCGAGACGGCGCGCAAGCGGTGCCTTCAGGCTAGAGGCAAACCCGGCGTTTCGGAGGCGCGCGCGATCGTGTCTTTCGAGTGGCACCTCGTTGTCTTTGCAACAGGCGCCGCAGCTCATGCAATCGAAGGCCACGGGGCGGGTGGCGCCTTCGACAATGCTGTCTCGCTCCACGCGCCGCTCGAGCACCCAGTGCGCGCGTTTGGGCACCGCCGTCACGACAAGCCCTGAGAAGACGCCCGTCTTTTTTGCAGCACGCTGCAAAAGGCCCAAATCCAAGATGGCAAAGAGGTGCAGATCAGACTCGTCCGCGCTGTCTGCAACGGGGGTGACGAGTTGCGCCTGGAGTCGCAATCGACCTGTGCCCCCGATGCTGCGCGTCCAGACAACGGCATGGCCACCCAAACGAACGTGTGCTGCCGCGCGTTCTGCGTAGTCGCTTCGGAAGGACCTTGCGATGGGGCGCATGCGTGCGGCCGGGAGACTTGTGCTTGCGGCCTTGTATGGCGTACCCATTGCGCCTGCGCATGTAGCGCAGGGAGACCCGCGATGCACGCATGCAGCATTCAATCGGCCACGGACCTTGTGTGGCGTGAGGTCCCGACGCCAACACCCGGCCTGGGTGAGGTGCGGGTGAGGGTGCACGCGGCCGGCGTCAATCGCGCGGACGTGCTGCAGTGCGCCGGCAAGTACCCCGCGCCGCCCGGTTGGCCATCCGACATCCCGGGCCTTGAATATGCAGGCGAGGTCGATGCTCTGGGGGCAGGTGTCACCGGGCTAAGTCTTGGCGATCGCGTGTATGGTTTGGTTGGTGGCGGCGCGTTTGCCGAGCAGTTGGTGGTGCATCATCAAGCGCTTGCGCGCGCGCCGGAAGGGCTTTCGTGGACGGAGCTCGCAGCCTTGCCCGAGGCTTATCTGACGGCTTACGACGCGCTGGTGCTGCAGGCCGGCGCGCGCGTGGGCTCGCGTGTTTTGGTGCATGCCGTGGGCAGTGGTGTGGGCACGGCGGCTCTGCAAATTGGCTGCGCGTTGGGAGCCAGCGTGATGGGCACCGCGCGGTCGCAAGCCAAGTTGCGGAGCGCCCAAGCACTAGGCCTGCACGACGGCATATGTGTGCAGGATGCACTTTTTTGCGTAGAGCTCAAGGCGCGGGCATTCGAGCCCGATGTGGTGCTCGATCTGGTCGGAGGTGACTATGTGGCCGAGAGCCTGCGCGCGCTCGCGGTGGGCGGCACGTTGATGCTGGTGGGGCTCACGGGCGGGCGCGAGTGCTCGCTTGATTTGGGGACGGTGCTTCGCAAGCGCGCGCGCATCATCGGCACGGTGATGCGGTCCCGTGGCCTCGCGGAGCGCATCATGCTGCATCGTGTGCTTGAGAAAGAGTTAGGCGCATGGTTTGCATCAGGCGTTTGCAAGCCTGTGGTGTCAGAGACCTTTGGGATGAGAGATGCCGCACACGCGTTGGCGCGACTCGCGTCCAACGAGACCTTCGGCAAGGTCGTGCTCCGAAACGCTTGAACGAGCCGAGAGGCTCAGTTGTTTGGCGAGCCGCACTCCAGCCATGTTTTGATCACAGCCAAGTCGGCCGCAGGCATATCGCGCTGTTGGGGCATATGACTGCCGCAGCCGTTGGGGCTTGCAGTTGGTTGTATATTGCATGAGATGCCAGAAGCTTCCGCACTCAGGGAGCAAAGATTCACGTACGCGAGCTCTGTTTTTGCAGCGGTAGTGATTCGTTGCTCGGTGAGGTTCTTCCAGGTGGCCTTTGGATCGCTCGTGATGACAGGTGGCAATCCGGTACCGTGGCAACTTGTGGCGCTGCAGCCCCCGGAGCCCTTGGTGCTCAAGATGGGCATGATCTGAGCGGCAAAGCTGACGCCGCAGCTGGGATTTACGGGAGGCCCTCCATCACACGCGGATGGAGGCGGCGCGACCACAGGTGGGCTGACCCCTTGCAGAGCATTGGCGCCGCCGTAGGGAGGACCTTGGTCGGGACCGCAAGCGACGATGGAGGCACAGGCGGCGGCTACGACGAAGGCAACAACGGCAAACGGGCGAGTCATAGCCAAAGTCTGGCACGGGCGCGCGCCAGAGGCAAAGCTCACTAGAGCGTGTCCCTAAGTTCCTCCGCGTCGGCGGACTCGGCGGGATTTCCTCGTCTTCGGGGACGGAGCCCTTCGGGCGCATTCCGTTTGTTGCACGCCTAAAGGCGCGCGCCCACGCCGAGCGAACGCTCGGACGGGGTACGCTCCTCGGCGACGTGCTCCAGCACGCCGCACTCGTCGCGCCTTGAAGCCGAGAGAAATCGCGCTCTCGCCGCCTCGGTCCGGAACATAGGAACACGCCCTAGCGAGACTCAGCCTACAAGCGTTCTCGCGGCCATCAGTAAGTCCTCTGCTGTTCTGGCTTCCCAGATACGTGTGCAGTGCGGCAAGTAGACAGGAATCGCAGAGTCTCCTTGGCCCCAGCGTTCCTGGCTCTCCGGACATAGCCAGTGCAGCGCCCTCACGCGCGCGCGCAATTTCGCGAGCACTTCTGCTTGCGGAGCGCTGTGGTTGCTGCGCCCATCGCCAAGAATGACCAAGGTGGTGTCGTGGCGAAGAGCGTCACCGTGAACCTCTGCAAAACGTGCAAGTGCTGCGCCATAGTTCGAATTGTCCGTCGCGGGAAGCCCAGCAAAGAGCACCTCGGAGATGGCTCGGTTGCCGTCCTTTGCGCGCAGGCTGGCGGTGACCTCTTGTACTTCGCGGACGAACACAAAGGCGCGCGCATCGCTGAAAAGTTCTAACGTGCTGCGTACAAATTCGAGCGTGAAGCGCGTGTGCGCGCGCACCGATTCGCTCACATCGCACAAAAGCACGATGCGAGGTTTTGCGCGCTGTCGTGCCTTGCATATCAGCTTCATGGGCGCGCCGCCCGTGCGCCACGACGCGCGCATCGTGGCGCCTACATCCACTTTGCCCATGCGCGCATGCTTGTGCCGCACGCGCCAGCGTCCTTTGAGGCGCGCGGCAAACGTACGCACCGCGCGGGCCACCTCATCGGCATCTTCCAAGCCCAGACTTTCCATGGGTGATCGCAGCGGACCTCCCTCGTGCGCGCGCGCCTCGCTGGCGGCGCGCGCTGCCCGAAGAAGGCGGCGAATCTCCAGCATCGAAAGATCGGCCGCGCGCTCCAGCGCTTGTACAAGCAACGCGGCGCGCTCGGTGCCGAAGGTTTCGGCAAGTTCGCCATGCCACCGACGCGCGAGTCGTTTCGCATCGGACACGCCCGCATGTGATGCCGCAGCATGGGCGGCCGTTCCCTCTCGCGCCGGGTCTCGATGCGCTTGAATGAGCGCGCCCAGGTCTCCGGTGGAGAGTTGGTGCGCAAGGCTCACTCCGCCGCCCGGCGTTTGCAAGAGGTAGGCATAGGCCTCCGTGGCACGTTCGATCAGATGAATCACTTCGTCGGCTTCACGTTCCGTGGCCCCTGCGCCAAGCAAAAGAGCACGCAAATTCGCGCCCTGTGCATCGCGCGCAAACACCTGCATCCACGCGCGTTCAAAGGCAATGCGATCGCTGTGTTGTGCAAGCAGTGTGGCCTCAAGCGCCATGCGCAGCGCGACGGGATCGGCCACACCGAACAAGCGCACGACGCGCATGGCATCGATGGCGGTGGCGGGAGAGACGGGCACGCCCTCTCGACGAAGCACCCACAGAAATTCGTCGAACAGACGCAACGTGGTGCGCACGTCGGCCATGCTGCTACTCCTGGCCGGCGGAACGGACTGATTGGATCGCGCGTGGAGCAATAAGCTGACCGCAAGCGTCGCGATTGGGAAGCGACGCTGGCTGAACGCGAGCACTCAGCGGCACCATCGCGCTGCGAACTTGCGCATTGAGCATGAGAGAGAGCGAGGCACCACCACCGGCGTGCACCCAGCGTGCCGTGCCCTCTGGCCCGTAGAGAACAAACGTTGGCAACAACGAGACCGAAGCGCCTCCAGAGACATCGCCACTCACGTCTCGCAATACGGAAAAAGGCTTGCGAACGTTCGTTCCGGCGTGGCCCGCATCGACCCCATCAGGGCGTGCCACATGCTGCGCGTAAGCTCCCGCCACATTGCCGCTTTCGCGCGTCACACCCAGTACGACCAGCGTGGTCGGCGGATAGGATTTGCGCAGCGCTTCGAGATCACGTGCACTCTCTCGACACGGTCCGCACCAGCTTGCACCATGCTCCACAAGCACCACATGACCAGACAATGCCGCCACGGTTGGGGCCTCGCCCCTCACGGCCTCAAGCGTGTGCAATGCAGGCATCGTGGTGCCAATCAAATCGAGCCGCGCAATCTCGCCATCGGTGGGGCGCACCGCGGGCGTAAGAGCGAGATCGATGCGCGCGCCATTCCGTGCAATTTGCATTGGAAGGGGTCTCGCGGCAGAGACCGCGATAAGGGTTGAAGCCTGATGCGGCGTATGCACCGCACGCGCCGACACTTTGAGAATTTCATCGCCGTCCCGCAAGCCGCCGCACAGGGCAGGAGACTGTCTTAGAACGTGCGCAACATACACGTGCCCCGCTTGCTCGCGCATTCGAATCCCAATCCAGTTTGGGAATGATATCGGCGGCTGCGAGGGAAGCTCTGCCGTACCTAGTGCCGTTGCGAGGAAGGCCAAGGCAAACATTAGGACGCCGCGCCTTGCACGCGCCGGATTCTGGCTCCCAAGCCACCGAGCTTTTCTTCCATCCGCTCGTAGCCGCGGTCCAGGTGATACACGCGCCGCACTTCGGTTTCGCCGTCGGCAGCCAGACCCGCCAGTACCAGAGATGCGCTGGCCCGTAAATCGGTGGCCATCACGCTGGCGCCGTAAATCGCATCCACGCCCTTGACGCAAGCGATGTGACCTCGAAGCGTGATGTCTGCACCCATTCGATGAAGTTCCGGCACATGCATAAAGCGATTCTCAAAAATGGTTTCACTGATCACGCTCTCACCTTGAGCCAACGTCAATGCGACCAAAAATTGCGCCTGCATGTCGGTCGGAAATCCGGGGTGGGGCGCTGTCGTAAACGGCGTGGCGCGAAGGCGGCCACGACGCTGCGCACGCACGCCGCCGGGCACGGCCGTCATGGTCATGCCGGCCGATCGCATCTTCACAATCAGCGGCTCTAGGTCGGCATACAGCGCTCCTAGCACCGTCACATCCGAGCCCTCCGTCATCGCTGCGGCACAGAGATACGTGCCAGCCTCGATGCGATCGGGCAACACATGATGATCAAAGGGCGCCACGTTTTCGGGGGCGACACCGCGAACATGGATGGTGTCCGTGCCGGCGCCGCGCACACCAATGCCCATTTGAAGCAGCACCTTGGCAAGGTCCACAATTTCGGGCTCGCGCGCGCAGTTGACAAGCATGGTTTCGCCGTCTGCCAGGGCCGCCGCCATCATTAAATTTTCGGTGCCAGTCACGGTAGGCAAATCGAAAGCGATCTCGGCGGCCTGCAATCTGCCACCACCTCGAGGCCCCTCGGCGAGCACATAACCTCGCTCCAAGCGGATCGTGCAGCCCATCGCCTCGAGGCCTTTGAGATGCTGATCGATGGGGCGCGCGCCAATGGCGCAGCCGCCTGGCAACGACACTTTGGCGCGTCCATACTTGGCCACCAAAGGGCCCAACACAAGCACGCTCGCACGCATCTGCTTGACCAGTTCGTAGGGCGCTTCGGGTCGCACAATCGTGGCCGCGCGCACATGCACGATGGGCGCATCCACTTCGCAGTCGCGTCCCATAAAACGCAGCAGCGCGGCGGAGGTGTCGATGTCGCGCAGCTTGGGCACGTTTCGCAGCGTGCTCTCCCCGTCCGACAAAAGCGTCGCGCACAAGATAGGGAGCGCCGCGTTCTTGGCGCCGCTCGCTTGCACGGTTCCAACCAATGCGGCGGATTGTCCTTCGACGACGATGGCGTCCATCAGCTCGTTCCCTTGATCGCCAATTTGGTGGCGCGCATGCGGGCACGCAGCTTGTCGGCGTAGCCCTCTTTGTTTTCCTGTTTGGCGCGGCCGACAGCCAATGCGCCGGCCGGCACATCGCGCGTGACGGTCGTTCCGGTGCCTACATAGGCCCCGGCGCCGATGGTGACGGGCGCCACGATCTGGCTGTCCGAGCCCACAAACGCGCCGTCATGAATGGTCGTGATTTGCTTGTTAAACCCATCGTAATTGCAAAAGATGACGCCCGCGCCCACGTTCACATCTTCACCAATGATGCCGTCACCCAAATAGGCCAAATGGTTGGCTTTGGAGCGTGCGCCGAGCGTGGTCTTTTTGAGCTCTACAAAGTTTCCGACGTGCGCCTGCTCGCCCACGTCGGCGCCCGGTCGCAGGTGCGCGAACGGACCGATCTTGGCGTCCGCGCCCACAACGGCATCGGTCAGCACACAGCCCACGTCGATCAAGGCTCCTCGCGCCACGCGCGTGTTCCCTCTCAGCACCACGCCAGATTCGATGATGGCATCAGGCGCGACATGCACGTTTGCTCCGATACGCGCGCCCTCACGCACCGTCACGCCAGCCATACGGAGTTCGTGAACAATGCATGCATTCATGCGCGCTTCTGCGACAGCGAGTTGGGCTCGGTCGTTGATGCCATCGGTGTGCTCTGCAGGCACTTGCACGGTGAGGCAAGCATCGCCCGCAGCCGCAGCTGCCGCGACCAAATCGGTCAGGTAGTACTCGCCTTGAGCATTGTTTGGCTTGAGCGCGGCAAGTGCGCGGCGCAAAAAGGCTGACTCAAACGCATACACTCCGGGATTTACTTCGCGCACACCATGCTGCTCCGGTGTGTCCAAGTCTTTTTGCTCACAGATGCGTGTAACATGGCCATCCGCGCCTCGCAGAACGCGCCCATAGCCAAAAGGATCCTCGAGCTCGCACACGGCCATTGCCATGGCGTGTCCTTGCCTTGCATCTCGTACCGCGCGCACATCGCTGGCGCGCAGCAAAGGACAGTCACCGTAATAGAGCACCACTTCTTCGACCTCTTCCGGAATGGCGAGCATTGCAATCTGCGCCGCGTGTCCGGTGCCATTCTGCTCGTGCTGCCACGTGGTGCGCACGGCGGCATCGTAGCGAGATGCCAGCGATTGCTTCACAAGCTCACCTCCATGGCCAATGACCACCAACACATACGTGCACTCTGCACCCAGTGCGGCGTCTACAGCCCAATGCACCATTGGGCGTTCGCACACTTCATGCAGCACTTTGGGCAGCTCGCTTTTCATGCGGGTGCCTTTGCCCGCACCAAGAATGACCGCAACGCTTCGCAGTGACTTCGACATCGCGTGCCACATTACGTGAAAGCGCGCTAAGTTGCACGGCTGCCGCATGCCATCCGTTCGTCCAGTCCGCTCGGCCCTCGGGGCCATTTTTCTCACGCTTGTGCTCGATTTGCTTGGTTTTGGATTGGTGTTGCCCTTTCTCGCAGAGACCGCGCGCGATCGCTTTCATGTCACGGCCTTTGTCGCCGCTCTGATTGCGGCGTCTTACTCGCTGATGCAGTTCTTGTTCGTGCCGCTGTGGGGTGCGCTGTCGGATCGCGTTGGGCGCAGGCCTGTGCTGTTGTGGTCCGTGGCCGCAACGTGTGTGTCCTGGTTGGGGCTCTTTGCAGCGCTCACCTTTGGCGCCTCCATCGCTTGGCTCTTTGTCGCCCGTGCGTTTGCAGGCATTGCTACGGCCAACATCGCAGCGGCCAGCGCCTACATCGCCGATGTGACACCGCCCGAGCGGCGCGCGCGCGGCATGGCCCTCATTGGCTTGGGTTTCGGCGTGGGCTTTATGTTTGGTCCCGCATTGGGCGGATGGCTTGCGAGTTACCCCGTGTTTGGGCAGGCCGGCGGCTTGCCCTGTTTGGTGGCAGCCGCCCTCAGCGCTGTCAATCTTGCTTGGGTCTACTTTGGCTTGCCCGAATCGTTGCCTGTCGAGCGACGCAGGGCCGCTTCGTCAGAGCGTCGTCGTCCTTCGTTGCTCGCAGTGCTTCGCCGCCCAGGCGTCGGCTTGTGCGTGCTCCTGAACTTTGTGATCATCGTGTCGTTCACCAATTTGGATCAGACATTTCGGATGTATCATGCAGATAGATTCGCGCTGTCGCCGAGGCAAACGGGCATGGTGTTTGCGTGGATTGGCATCTGCGGCGCGCTCACGCAAGGGGTCGTGAGGCCTTTGTCCGACAAGCTCAGCGCCCATGGCATGATTCGCACGGGGCTCATCTTGCAGGCGGTGGGCTTTGCGCTGCTGGCCTTGGCACCGCAACTGGGGTTGTGGGCTTTGTGGCTCTCGGCAGCCATCATTGCCGTTGGCAACGGGCTCACACAGCCCAGTGTTTCTGCTTATATTTCGCGCCGCGCGGGCGCCCAGGAGCAAGGCGAAGTGCTCGGCGCATCGCAGGCATGGGCGGCCATGGCGCGCGTCATCGGCCCAGCTGTGGGCGGTCTGCTGTATGCGCACGTGACAACCACGGCGCCCTACTGGAGCGCCGCGGCAGGCATGGTCGTTGCTTCTGTGGCGGCGCTGGGATTGTCCAAAACCGCGCCGATTGCGACGCCCTGAGGTGATCTAAACAACCACGTCCAGGAGCTGCAAACGCGTGATGTAAGCATCCAGCGACGCGCGAGACTCGTCGAGCAGCGGATCCAACTTTAGCACCACGCCGTCTTTGCCAGAACGTCCTAGGCTGCCGCTGACCACAATCTCTTCGCCTGCGATCTGAAACACCCCAGCCCAATGTGCTTTGTCGACGCCCAGTGCGTCTACGGTGTTCGCCAGTTTGAGGTATCCTGCAGACAGCTCAATGACGGGCATCAACGACTCTCCAACGCGCAAGTTGGCGTAGAGCGCGCCGCTCGGCACCACGCGGTACCCTGCGCGTCGGTTTTGCTCGATGAGGGATTGCAGGGCATCGCACACCAGCGCGCTGATGGGGGTTTCCTTGGCGCCAAGCACCCGTTCTTTCAGGTCTTTGAGGCTCTTCTGGGTTCGAACCAAATTCTTTTTGGTCTGTGCGCTGCGTGCGGCGTCTCTCTGCAACTTGCCCGATACTTGCTCGAGTGCGACTCGATAGAATGCAAGCCCCCAACTTGGGTGCTTGTCGAACAAGGCCTCCAGATCGCCTGCAGTCGCGGAGAGAACTTGCGAGGGCCCTGTGACGATCACTTCGGTCATGCGGGCCGAACCCGTCAGGGCAGAAGTCTCGCCGACCAGCGCTGGCGCGACGAGGCGAACGGCGGGCTCATCATCCACACGCACGGAGACCTCGCCCGTGAGCAGCACGCGCAAGTGTTTGCCGGCGCGACCTGGCTTTACGAGCGACGTGCCGGCATCGACATTCTCCAACTTAAAGCAGGAAGCAACAGCTCCCATGGCTTCGATCGGAAGGGCTCGGAAAAGCGGGAGAGTACGGAGGAAAAGAGCAGTGTTCGGCATCGCGATTGAGAGCGTACGTGAGGAATGGTCTGCGTACAACAGAGGCGCGAAACGCTCTTAAGGATCCCAGGCGACGCCAGCGCCGAAGATGGGGCCTTCATCATGCGCGCCGCGTAAGCCGCTGGCGACGGGCAGCACGCATAGCCAAAGAATGTCAGATCGCCGCCAGGGCTCCAAAGTGCCTCTGGCCCAGCAAAAAAAATCTTGCCGCCTGAATTGGGATCGGGTGTCCCGAGGTCCATCGCGACTCCATCCACACGCACATGCCCCGACGCACGCAGCGCAAGCGTGGCCCAGGTTTGGTGCTGCAGTGAAACCGTCCCGCGCAGGCTGCGCGCCGGCCTATCTCCTTCTCGCGTGG
>JAYWGD010000496.1:0-4241 GCA_043778435.1 Myxococcales bacterium
CCTCAAGGACTGGTGGAAGTGCGGCCGTCATCATGCGTGCGCGCGGAAGATGTTCCGTGAGCATTACCACCGGCATGGCCCACAAAGCGGCGTGCCCTAGCCAAAGGAAGAATCCCCGACGATCGCGCAGCGAACGCTCGAACAAGGCAAGTGTGGCCGCCACAATCGACACGACGCCGAAGGTGACCACGGGGCCCCACCGTGACGCGACCCGCAGGTTGGGCAAGACCTTCATCGCGTATTGAGACGGCCCATACTCTTTGCCCTGAAACACCAGCCACTGAGGCCCGAGCGACAGTGCAAAAGCGTAGAAGGCGAGCAGTGCGAACACCAAAATGGTTCGCTGCTGAAAGGCGCTCGGCTTGGAGCGCGCCGGCCGAAACAGCACGCCCATCACGCCCAAGGCGGCAAGTCCCCAGGCTGTCCACCGAATGCCATTGGTTCGCTCATGCGCATTGCCTGGGCCGGTGCGCGCAACGAACGCGCTGAGCTCGCGCCGCATTGGGATAAAGTCCTGCTCGGGACCAAACTTCACGTCCATCGTAAAGTAGTCGATGGGAAGCGCGCTAAACACGTGCAGGTAGTGATTGTTGACTTCGTCGTTGGCGGTGTGTTGTTCCGCGGCTGGGAGATGCGCGCTGGGAGGCGCAGGGACCAAAAAGTTCCACGCCAAAAACAGCACCAGCGGCAGACCGGCAAGGCTCAAACGACTGATCACCACCAGTTTGGAGGCGCCCCAGCGTGCCGTCCGCACCATGGCGTAGAGCAGCAAAAGAGGCACCATAATGATGGTCACGAACAAATAGTAGTGCGACGAAAACCCCACCAAAAAAAGAAGCAATGCGGGGGTGCGCAGCAAGCGCCACTGAAAGGGCGCTCGCGCATCGCGCGCTACATGCTCGATGGCGGAAAACAGTAGAGGCACAAAAAAGAAGGCCGTGAACGCAGGGTGCACCGCCGCACGCACGCGCGCATAGGGCGTAAACGCAAAGGCGATCGCGGCCGTGAGCGTGATCACTTTAGACCATCGCATCTCGCGGCCGTACCAACACATGGCACCAAACGACGTGAGAAAATACACCATGTCCATCGCGGTGACGATGGTCGCATCACTCGTAAACGGCGCCACCAAGGGCACAAAGAGACGATCGATCCATGCCATCCAAAGAATGGATCCTTGCGGCGCCGCGCGCATGTACGTGTGCACACCGCCAAAGAAATACCAGGTCGGATGATCGTGCAGCGTACGCAGCATCGCGCGATATGCCCAAACGAGACCTTGAATGTCGTCTTGCCCGTCGCCGATGATTTGGCCGTCTTGTTTGCGCGTGAGCATCCACTCCGAGGCGGGAAACAAATACGCGTAAGCCAACACCGTACCCACCACCAAAAAGGCTGTGGGCCACAGCCAGCGCATCACGCGTTCAGAGCGAAGAGCAACCATGAACGGATGTATCCCGCACATCTTGCTCGTGGCGCAAGGTCAAGTCTCGGGCCCGACGCTGCAGACTTGCCAAAATGTGGCCGTACATGGGATGACTTGGCGCGTGGGTACATCCGAGCCGCGTTCGGTGCAGAGCCGTAATGGGGCTCCCGTCGCGCCTGAAAACGCAGGCCAGCCGAAGGCTTTTTCGGTCGTCGTGCCGACCCGTGACATGTGCGCGCACTTGCCGGTGCTTTGGTCGGCCATGTGCAGTTCGGGTCTGGCCGAATTGGCCGACGAAATACTGATCGTGGATGATGGGTCGACCGATCAAACCTTGTCGGTGATCGCGGAGCTGCAGCAAGCAACTCCGCTGGCGGCTCAAAAGCTTCGTGTCCTGAGCCTGGGGCGCAACGAAGGTCGCTTTCACGCCCGCCTTGCGGGTGCGCGCGCGATCCGCACAACGCATCTTTTGTTTTTGGATTCGCGCGTGACACTGGGCAACGACTTCGCCAAAAAATTGTCGGAGGCCTCGCGCGACTACGAGGCCATCAACGGATGCGTCGACATTGATGTCACGCGCAATGTGTTGTGTCTGTATTGGGAGCGCAGTCATCGCGCCATTTTTCGCAAGCACTACGCAGAGACGGTGAGGCCCGTCACGCTCACCAGCCACAACTTTGATCAGTACTTGAAGGGAACGGGGGTGTTCTTTTGCCCTACCGCGCAGTTCATTCAGAGTTGCGAGCCGTTTGAGCAAAGCGACTTGCTGAGCGACGACACCTTTTTGATGAAGACCATGGTGGCCACATGCCCCATCACGATTCATCCCGAGGTGCGTGTGCAGTGGGTTCCCCGCGAAGACTTCCGGCAGTTTGTTTGGCGTATTTGGGATCGTGGACCGCAGTTCGCCGAGTATCATCTGCACGAGCGCCGAGGCCTTTTCTTCTGGCTCTTCATGCTCGAAGTCGCCGGTCTGATCGCGCTGTTGGCAATGCTCTTTTTTATGCCGTACGCCGCGCTTGTTGTGATGGGGACAGGGCTCGTCGCGCTGTTTTTGTCAGCTATTTTGCTCGCCAAATCGCCGTGGGAATTTGTTCGCATGGCGCCGCTTCATGCCTTGGTCGCGCTCACGTTTGCGACTGCTGCATTGCACGGCTGGTGGGTGGTCTTGCGTCGCAAGCGGCCATCGAGGCGCGGTTGAAGCATCGGCTCCAAGTGCGTGTCCTGCGCTCTCCCATTGGGTTGATATTGTCGGCGGCGTTCGGGAGCGCGTGTGCGGTGGCTTTCCAATTTCGCGCGGGAGCGCTTCTCGCTCCCAGTGCATTTGCGGCTTTGAGTCACTGGTTGTTTCTGTTGGGCATGTGCTCCGTTCCTGCCGTGGCATTGCAGACCTTCGGTGCGCTACGCGGGGCCGAGCTGGCACGGCATCGCGGCCCGGTCGTGGCGAGTTGGGTGGGCATGCTCTTGCTGCTGCTCGTGTGCTTCGCCTGGCCATCGCCATCGGTGTTTTTGATCTCGGTTGCCCTGATGAGTGCGGTGGCGGCCGTCTGTCTGGGGATGCTCCAAGCGCGTCTTGCGTATACGGCCTTGATGCTGGCCTCATCCATCCCCTTGCTTGCGCGCTGGGGGATGGCAGAGCTTTTGTTTCGTGCAGGTATCGCGCTTCCGTTCGAGCGTGCCGTGCTCGTGGGCACAGTGGTCGTGGTGTCGTTGTTGCTGCTCGGAGGGTCTTTCAGTGCGCCGGCGCAGACCGCGTCCGAATCCGCCGCGCCGGCAGTTGCCACCTGGTCGCGGGTGGGGTGGGGTGGGGGAGCCCTGGCACTGGCCGGACTGCTCTTTCCTTTTCTCGATTTCGAGATCGTCAAATGGATTGGCGGTGCCTCTTGGGCTGCGGCTTACGCCAAGCCCGCGCTGTTTGGGCGCATGATTTGCTACGGCGGGCAGATGTATGCGCAAGCTTCGGCGCCTGCGATGTTGAGGGAAAGTCAGACCCACAATCGCAAGCCGCTGCTTGTCCTGTTGGCACTTTGCGCGGCAGGTTCGTGCGGCGTGCTGTGCCTGGTTTGGGGGATGCGCTTGTGGAACATGTCCTTTGTAGAGGGAATCCAATCCGTGCCTTTGCTGGTGGCGCTCTTGTCGCAGAGTGCGGGGGCCATCGCGTACTTTCTCCTGCAGGCGCGCGTGTTGAAACCCACTGCGAGCATGTCCTCGCTTGCTATCCGCAACTCTTCGGCCCCATAGTCCCTGGCCTCGCTTTTGGGGTGTCGTTTGCACGAGCAAAATGCCCTTGATTCTTACTCTGTGAGGCGACGCGACGACCATGAGCACCCCATCCGATCCACAGCAAAAATTCTTCGAACAGTTCGCTGACGGCTCTTACTACGAGGCCACAGAGAAAGAGCCGCGGGTCATCAAGGTTCGCGAGATGCTTGCCAAGATCCCAAGCGGTCAGCGTTTGCTGGATGTAGGTTGCGCCGATGGGTCGATCATTGCGCCACAGGCCGGGCGCCTTCAGGCCTACGGGGTCGATTTCTCGCAGAGCTTTGTGGACCTCGCTTGCGCCAAGGGAATCCGTGCCGTGGCGGGCGATCTCACGGCTACGTTGCCGTTCGAAAGCGATTTTTTTGACGTGGTGTTCTCCGGCGAAACCATGGAGCACCTGATTGATACCGATCGTTATTTGAGCGAGATCAACCGCGTGCTCAAGCCAGGCGGAACGCTCTTGCTCACGGTGCCCAATGTACGCTCGATAGCTTCCATCGCCATGATGCTCGTCGGGTATCCGCCGCGCTTTTCGGCGCGCTATCGCTCACCG
>JAYWGD010000497.1:0-4222 GCA_043778435.1 Myxococcales bacterium
GATCGACCCGGTGCTCGAGCAAGTGCAGCGCGACAGGAAGCTGCTGCGTGAACTCGGCCTCACGCTCGCGTACGCGCTCGACACGCATGTGCACGCTGATCATGTGACGGCACTGGGTGCGTTACGCGACGCCACGGGGTGCGTCACGCTGATGGGGGCCGAGTCCAAGGCTTTGTGTGTATCGCGCACGCTTTCGGACGGCGAGCTCTTGGAGTGCGACGGCCTCGCGCTCACGGCCCTGCACACCCCTGGACACACCGACGACAGCTACTGCTTTGTCGTGGGCAACAGCCTGTTCTCGGGAGACACCTTGCTGATTCGCGGCAGCGGGCGCGCCGACTTTCAAGGAGGAGATGCCGGTCAGCAGTATGACAGCATTTTTGGGAAAGTACTCACTTTGCCAGGAGAAACACGCGTATTTCCTGGACACGACTATCACGGGCACACGATGAGCACTCTTGCCGAAGAGCGCGCGCACAACCCGCGACTGCAAGTCCAGAGCCGCGAGGCCTACATCGCGCTGATGGGCGCGCTCAACCTGCCGAACCCCAAGCTCATGGACATCGCCGTGCCCGCCAACCTGGCATGCGGCAAAGTGGCGGGCTGAGGGGACGCCTACTTCTTCACTTCGGTGAACATATAAGGGTGTTGCTCGTCGCCGGTGAATGTGAGCGTGCGCAAGCCGGTGGTCTTGTCGGTGCCGGGCGTGAAGCTGAAGTCGTCGAACGGAGGCTTCGTGGCGGTGATTTGCTCGAGTCCATCATCGCCAATTTTCTTGGCGAGTGGGCTCTGCCAATCGCCCGCGTCTAGCTGTGCGCCCTCGCCTCGGGCTTGAATCCAAATGTCGCCAAGATCGGGATTGGTGTATTTGCCAAGCATAGGCGCAAACCATGTTTTTCCCGGGCCCAATGTGCGCTGATTGCGGGCTCGTTCGAGATTGTTTTTGCGGCGTAGGCTCACCGCATCCATGTCCGCTTGCGCCTTGGGCGCGCCGTCGAAGAGCGCCTCCATAAAGCGGCGCTCGAACACATCGTGCGGCGCGCCACCACCATTGAACAGCATCGAGAGAGCGACTCCGTGCTCAGGCAAAAAGAGCGCTTCGGAGGTGAAGCCGAGGGTGTTGCCTGCGTGGCCATCACGCGCAATGCCGTACGGCGTCTCGACAAAGAGCCCCAAGCCATAGCCCATCTCATCGGTGACTTTCACTTGGCGCTCTCGGCGCTTGAGCAAGTTTGCCTCGGACACATAACGCTCGCCTTTGGGCCCCGCGCCGCGCGCAAGCTCCATCTGCAAATACGCCGCCATGTCGTGCACCGTGGACCATGCCGCCCCCGCCGGCCGAATCGAATTCACGAAGGCCTCATCCGCCAGGCGAATGGGGACATATTTTCCGTCGGCATCGTGGGCGGTGGGCATCGCGTGATCGGCACGCAGAACAGCCGCCACATCGAAGGTGGTTTCACGCATTCCCAGCGGCTCGAACACCTCTTTGCGCATCGCCAAATCGTAGGCCTCGGTGAGCGAGGCCTCGCCGCCATAGCCACGCGCCGCGATGTAGCCTCCGGCGCCCACCAGCGTGTTGGAGTACTGAAGCACCTCGCCAAACCCGGTGGTTGGCTTCATGGTGCCCATGCCCGCAATGCGCGTCTCCGGCGTGACGGTAGGCGGTTGAAAGAAGAACTCAAAATCGCGGCGCGGCATCCCCGTGCACGCACACATCGTGTGTTTGATACGCAGCTTTTGGGTCGCGGTGGCATCGCCCAGCGCAAAGCTCGGCATCAGCGTCGTGACGGGCGTGTCCCATGTGTAGGCGCCGGCATCGATGCGCCGCGCCATCATGAGCGAGGTGAGCGACTTGGTCGTGGAGCCAATCATGAAGCGCGTGTGCGGCGTGACCATCTCGGGCTTGCCAAGCACGCGCACGCCATAGCCTTTCTCGAAGACGATTTTGCCGTCTTGAACCACCGCGACGGCCATCCCCGGGATGCCCGACTGGATGCGTGCAGATTCCACGAATGCGTCAAAGGCCGCCAAGCGCTCTCCGGAGAGCGACAATGCTTTGCGGCCGGCAAACGATTCCTTCGTCACACCCGGCGCACTCAAGCTCTTCCACACCATGTAGATCTGTGCGCCTCGCGCCCCCACTGCGGCCTTGTCGGCGCGCATCAAGATCACGTGCCAAGTGCTGCCATGCCGATAGAGGCGCGCCAACAACACCGGTGCGGTTTCGCCCGGCAACTCGTAGGAGAACTGCACAATTTCGTCCCAGCCATCTTCCGCGCTTGGCCTCGATGTCACCGTGATGCTGTGAGCAAAACCAGGTTCCACGGCTGCCCACGCTTGTGCCGCCGCGTGCTCGGCGTCGGGCGCTTGTTCGGTCCGTAGCGTAAGCGCGATCTTCTTCTCCGGGTCCTGAAGCAGCGTGGCTGTTTTTGATTGGCTGAGCCACCAACCTTTGGGCGACGTAAAGGTATCGCCCCACATCGTGGTGGTTTTGATGTCGTCGGTGCTTTGTACGGCGGGCGCGACCGCGTCGGCCGCGTTCGGCATTGCAACCGCCGGGCCAGTAGCGACAGACGACGACGTGGCTGGCGGCGGCGCGCCTCCGCAAGAGACTTGAATCGCAAGGAGGCTGAGTGCGGAGGCTGCGTATTTGCTCAGTGAAGTCCTTGTCGTTTGGAGCGCTCAGAAAATTTCATGCAAGGGTACGATCGCACTCAACGAACGAACATTGGGCATAAATCGCTCCGTCGATGAGCTCGTGCTTGGGGTGTTCGGGCCGCTCGAGCAGGTCTTCGAACGTTATTTCATCGTCATTAAAAGTGGCCATGGCGCACATCGTGACTCCTTTGGGGTGCGCGTTGCAAGACACATACGCTTGCAGCTCTCTCGTCGCGCACGTGCGCCGAGTTGCGAGTGAATCACCAGGGACTGGGCATAGGCCGCGCGGCTGTGGCAGCATGCGCCACGTGTTTGCACCAAGCGCTCGTTTCGAAGGTTGGGACCCCGTCGCCTACAGGCGGCTGACATCGCTGTTTCGCGACGATGGCGTGCCGTCGCGCGATGGCGTGGGCGGGGTACTCGTGGTGACTGAGGGAGATACAATTCTTAGCGTCACGCATTCGGTGCATGGCCCGATAGCCCAAGCGGCCTACACGCCCGAAGCCGGTGCTCTAGGCGGATGGGTGCAACATACAAGTTCACGTTGGGGCCTCTCGGTGACTCCATCCAGCTTGGCGGCATTGGAAGCAGAACTCTCTTCGCGCCTTGGTCCCAAAGCGAGCGCCCTCGACAGTTGGCTCAATCTTGCACGCGTGGCCCATGAGCAATGTCGCGCAGGCACAGTGGGATTGTGGCCTTCGCCTGCGCCCGCGACCGATCCCTCCACAGCCAGTCCAACAGCGGCTGACATGTTTCAACGCACGGTGGGTTTTGTGGTAACGGAAGGCCATTGTTTCGCGCTCGCGTTGTTCGACGACAACGGGGTGCACTCAGCATGCGCACTCCGCCGTTCGGCCTCAGGCTTTGATCTCGTTGCGGGCCCGCATGCGATCGTCGCACAGGTAGGTCTACTTTCAGGAGACTGGCGCCGCGACTACCGATTGGTGAACGAATCTGTGAGCTCTCTCTACGGCCCCGTCGCACTCGGCTGCTACGCGGAGACGCGCACCATCGACAAGCTGGCATCGAGCACTGGAGCTCGAGCGTGGGCCACCGCGCTCGCCATGCGTGAGCTTGTGGTCTCCCCCGCGCCAGCCGCGTTTACGCTGGGCCTGGGCGTGGGCGCGGTGCGCACCGCGCTGCGCGACATGGCCGAGCTGGCGCGCCGTGCATCCGGCAGCGACATCGCAAGTGACGCCATCGCGGGCGCCACCACCGATGCGCGAGACTTTTTACGCAGCGCGCCAAGGTAGAATTCGCTAGATTTTTTGCTCAGTGCGGTCGTTTCGGGCAAACCAACCAAACGCCGCCATGGCTCCCGCACACACAAGACCAATGCACGCGTAGCTGCTCCACACATGCAGCGGCTGCGTGGGGCCGTTCTTGGGCAAGTACGCCTCAATAAGACGCCCGCTCAGCACGCCGCCCACCAAGCCCCCAAAGCCCGCAGGCACCAAGGCCAAACCCATATACGTTCCCTCACGGCCTTTGGGGGCGAACGAAGACACGTATTCGTAGAACCGTGGTGAATACACCATTTCAGCCAGCGCAAACACGAAGA
>JAYWGD010000498.1:0-1512 GCA_043778435.1 Myxococcales bacterium
CAAAACACAGGCGCCATCGACAGAATGGGCGCCAAGCTGAACAAAAGCTTGTCGGCCTTGGGAGGCATAAAGTCTTCTTTAAAGAAAAACTTCACGCCATCGGCCGCCGCGTGCAATAAACCCGCTAAGCGTAGCTCAACTTTGCCGATTTTGATCATTGCGCGGTTGGGGCCCACGCGATCTTGGATCATAGCGCCACCGCGGCGGTCGAGCCACGTAAGCAATGCAGCCACATTCATGACGAACAACAGCATCATGAGACATTTGATTAGCGCAGAGACAAAACCGATTGTGGACCACATGTGGTTAGCCTCGCTCAGACCGAAAGTTGCTCTGCCGGGCGTGCATCGCTGGGCCAGAGGGTTGTGTGGATATCTTGAAGTTTGTCCCAGCTGGGCTTGTGGCCGCATGCGTTCATCAGCATGCCAACAAGCTTCCATGCAGGGCGGCTCGCGCCTTGGGCGTTGAGAGCGCGCATGCTCACTTGCGCCATGCCCTTACCGTTCACGAACGTCCCTTGAGCCTCCGCCCACGAGGTTGCTGGCAGCACCACTCTTGCGGCGCGGGAGAGTGGGCCTTCGTGTGCGCTGATCGCGATGAGCGTCGCGTGACCTAGCTCAGAGGCCAAGTCGGGAGACTGCACTTCACTGCCTAGCGAGATGACATGGGTAAATGAGCGTGCCCTCACTGCAGCGACCAACTCGTGGAAATTTGCAGCCTTCGGGGCCAATTGCCGTACACCCGTGGTGTTAGGGTTCTTGTCGCTGCTAATGAGGATGTCATCGGCTTTGCCGTCGACATTTCCTGCCCAGAACACATTGCTCGTGCTCAATGCTTTGGCAAAAGCCAGCAAGGCCCAGTTGTCCTCCACACTGTGCTGCGCTGACAAAAGCACTGCAATGCTCGAGCCCGGCACAGCGTGTAGCTCTTTGGCGGCTTCGCCTAACGCATCAGAAACGATGGTCTCGCGTCCCGTGATGCGGCCTTGTACGATACGGCCATCGTGCGCGCGCGTGTAGGATATCATGCCCGTGTCACACATCCAGAACTTGTTCACGCTCTCGTTGTCACGTGGTCGATAACGGTGCGCCGTGTTCTTGCGTGGGTCCACGTCTAGGTGCGCGTTGCAACCCGTGGCGCAGCCTTGGCAAATGGAGTCTGAAGATTTGAGAAACCAGACGCGCGCTTTGAACCGAAAGTCCTTGGTGGTGAGAGCGCCCACGGGACAGACATGGTCTGTCATCATGGTGTAGTTCCCCTCCAGCTTGCGACCTGGAGCAACAAATATTTCGTTAAAGTTGCCGCGCTCTCGCATGTCGAGGACCGGGTCTTTTGCAACCTCATCCATAAAACGCACGCAGCGGGTACACATCACGCAGCGCTCACCGTCGTACACGATGGTGTCGCCGAATGACACCGCTTTGGGCTTGTGAATGGGCTCATCACGCATGCGCTTCTTCTCGCCGCTTTGCGTCAGCCAATAATCTTGCAGTTTACACTCACCCGCTTGGT
>JAYWGD010000499.1:0-1510 GCA_043778435.1 Myxococcales bacterium
CATCCGCGCGGCGCTTACCAAGGATGGCGTTGGGTACGAGTACCTTGATGGCTCCACCAAGGATCGCATGGCTTGTGTGGAGAACTTTCAGCGCGACGATGGCCCACCAGTGTTCCTTATCTCGCTGAAGGCGGGCGGCAGCGGCCTCAATCTTACGGCCGCCGACACGGTCATCCACTTCGATCCGTGGTGGAACCCAGCGGTCGAAGATCAAGCCACCGATCGCGCGCACCGCATTGGGCAAACGAAAGTAGTGACCACCTATAGGCTGATCGCCAAGGGCACCATCGAAGAGAAAATCCTGGAGCTCAGCGCCAAAAAGCGCGAGCTCGTGGGGGCCGTCCTTTCCGAAGATGCTGGCGGCGCCAAGAAGCTCACCAAGACGGATGTTGAGAGCTTGTTTTCGGATTGATGTTCTCTTTGCTGCAGCGAAGTAGACGCCAACCCGCCGTGTCGCGCACAATGCGTGGGATATTCGAGGGGACATCACGACATTGTCGAACATCACGCAGCTAGGGCACTATCAGATTACCGAAACGTTGCTGGAGACAGCGGCAGTATCAGTGTACTTTGCAAGCATGTCGTGGGGAGACGGTCAGCAATCGACCGTGGTCCTCAAAGCGTTTGACCGCGCGGCGTTGCCTCTAGGCCTTGCCGAAACAGATTTGCACTCAGGCATCGACCGCTACCGTGCGCTGGTCGGCGAAACGCTCGTGCGCTTGTTAGATGTGTTCGAAACCGATGAACGCGTAGTGTTGGTGCTCGAGCACGTCGATGGGATTGGTCTTGATGTGTTGCTTATGCGTCTTCGCAGTGAGCACACCATGCTCGAAGATGATGCTGTCATTTACCTGATGTCGCGTGTGTTTTCGGGCCTTGCCATCGCGCACGAAGCCGTGACACCAGATACGCACGATCGCGCGCCCATCGTTCATGGTGAGGTGCAGCCGTCGTGCATTTTGGTGGTACCCGACGGCCGGGTTTGTGTAGGCGAGTTTCCGCTCACAACGTTTGTTGCCCCATGGCGATCGATACTCACCACAAAGGATCGTGTGGCCTCCGGCCATCTGGCACCGGAGCAGATCACGCGCGGCGTCGCCACGCTTCGCAGCGACGTTTACTCGGCCACGCTGGTGCTTTGGGAGTTGCTGGCACGCCGCGCATATATCGACCTCAACTTGAGCGATATCGACCGCATGGTGCACATTGCCGAACCGGATGTGCCTCCTCTGGAGCGCGTGCGTCCCGACATTGATCCGCGAATTCTGGATATCGTTCGTCGCGGTTTGGTGGTGAGCGAATCTCTGCGTACACCCACGGCTTCAGAGATCGCCCAAGTTCTTGCGGCATGTGTGGTGCTCGATACGGGCCGCGTGAAGTTGCGACAGGCGGTGGCACGTGCGGTGGACATTTCCAAGCCACTGGGTGCCGCATCTTTTGTCATTTCGCGCGCGAGCATGGCCCCTCCCTCGTTGTCGTCTGTGTCGACGCGGAGCAATGATGCTTCGTT
>JAYWGD010000500.1:0-1509 GCA_043778435.1 Myxococcales bacterium
CGGAGACGCCGGGCGCGAAATCAAGTTCACGGTAGTATTGCAGGATGAAGCTCAGACTGTCGTCGGCGCCAGATTCACATTGCGTTCCGTACTTTGCGTACGCCGCCGCAGCTGCGTCTTCAAGGGAGCCACCGATTGTGCTCACGCCACCATGGTTGTTGGTTGCGGCCGAAGTGGACAGTGGCTGGGCACTGCAAGCAAGAGCAGCCATCACGAGCACGGTGGCCCCGGCAACATAGGAGCTTCGGCGGGCAAAAGAATAAACAATCATGCACGCAGGTGTATCTCAAGCCACGGCGACTCGGCTACCAGTGTTCGCTGTGTCAGATGCCCGTACGCTTTTCACCTCTTGGTTGCCTTGGGCGATGCCAGGGTTCGAGGCACGCGCAGGGCAGTTGGACATGGCACTTGCGGTCGAGCGTGCGCTCAAGTTTTCTAGGCACGCGGTGCTCGAAGCGGGCACCGGAACAGGAAAAACACTGGCCTATTTGGGCCCCGCGCTTTTGAGTGGGCAAACGGTGGTGGTCTCTACAGCCACCAAAGCGTTGCAAGATCAGATTGTCGACAAGGACGCGCCCGCATTGGTCGAGCTTCTGCGCAACCGCGGCGTGCATGGCGCAGTGCTTCGCATGAAGGGTCTGTCCAACTACGTGTGTCGCAGGCGTCTGCATGCGATGCGTGCAGCTTCCACCGACCCTGTTTACGATCGTATCTTGGCTTGGTTGGATTCCGGCACCGACGAACACGCCGGCGACATCGACACCGCGCCTTTTGCCAGCGAGCGAACCGATGTGTGGGACGCTGTACGTACCTCGTCTGACACGCGCATTGGTTCGAGCTGTGACTACTTTGATACCTGCGTGATTACCAAGTTGCGGCGCGCGGCAGAGGGCGCCACGGTGCTGGTCGTGAATCATCATTTGCTGTGCGCCGACTTGGCGCTCAAGGCTACGGCTGCGGGCGAACACGCCACGGTGCTGCCGCCTTACGATGCCGTGATCATCGACGAGGCCCACCACCTCGAAGACGTAGCGACCAGCTTTTTTGGTGTCCGTTTGGGCGTGGGACAGTTGCGCCGTTTGGCCGACGAGCTCGCAAAAGTCCCCGATGCACGTCTCGTCACGGTGTCCTCTGCGCTCAAAACGCGCGTGGAAACGTATGCGGAGGCCTGGCGCGAATTGTACTCTGGGCGCGGTAGTTTTGATGTGGTTGCAAACTCGGTGCCTGATGCTCGCGTCACGGCCGAACTTTCTGCGGTGCTGCTGGCCATCATGTCGGCGGCGACGCGCGAGAAGGAGTCCCCCGTGGTCGCATCACTCCGCGAACGCGCGTCACGGATGCGTGCATCGCTCACGGGATTGCATGAGGGCATCGAGGGTGCTGCGTGCGGCGATGTGTACACCGTGGAGGTAAGCGATCGCGACGTGGCGCTGTCGGCGCGCCCGATCGATGTGGGGCCAAAGCTACGCGACACCTTGTTTGGCGCGGCCCAAAGTGTGGCACTGGTCA
>JAYWGD010000501.1:0-4208 GCA_043778435.1 Myxococcales bacterium
CGCAGATCATGCACCCGCCCAAAAGGCGTGAGCGCAACCCAGGTCGCGCCCCAATGCGCAGCCTCATCCACGGCACGACCAAACGGCTCCGAGCCATAGCCTCGCTCAGGATGCAGCGCATTCTCGATGGGGCCAATGGTCACACCGCGCACAGGAAACAAACTCTCAACGTCCGACTTTTGGGCGCGCCCGCGCATGCTTTGTGGCGTCGGAGGTGCGGCTCCAGCAAGCCAAAGCGCACAAGCTCCAATCAGAGCAAAACGGCAGGCAAAATAGCGGCGACGCATCATGCCGAGACCAAAACGATCTTGGTGATTTCGGGCGGGCTGTCTACACGCGCAGGCACCCCAACCACACCAAAACCACGGTTCACATACAAGCTAGACGCGCCGCGCTGATAGCGACCCCGCACGTACTTGAACAAGGCGCGCGCCGGGTTCACCACGCCAAACGAGACTTGGCCTCCGTGGGTGTGACCCGACAGTTGCAGAGCCGCATGAGGCGCCAAGCTATCAAACAGATCGGGTCGATGCTGCAGCAACACACGAGGTGTCTCTGGGTCCAGACCTTGCAAGGCTCGAATCACATCCGGGCCGCCACCACGGCCGTTGCCCATCGGATCGTCGAGCCCAAGAATGGCCAACCCTCCCCGCGCTTCGGAATGCAAAGTTATATGTTCGTTGTGCAGCACGCGAACACCGCCACAGCGCAAACGCTCTCGCACCTCGTCGGCGCCTGCGTAGTGATCGTGGTTGCCCAAGATGGCCACATGCCCGTCGCGGGCGCCGCAGTCTGTCAGTAAACGCGCAAAGAGGTCGGCATGGCGCGCGTCATGATCCACGATGTCGCCCGTGACCACGATGAGGTCAGCGCGCACACGACGGAGCAGTTCGAATCCACGCGCAAGCTCGCGAGGCCCCACAAGTGGCCCCGTATGAACATCCGAGATCTGAGCGAGCGTGTAGCCATCGAGCTCCTTGGGCAAACCAGGAATGCGAACCGCGATCTCCTCAATGCGATAGTCTAAACGCTCGACGAAACTGCCATAGGCGATCAGTCCACCAGGCAAACCGTAGGCTGCCGCAAGGGCAACGCCCGTGGTTGCGTGGCGACGCGTGAGAGGCAACGAAGCGACAGCACTCGCCGCAGGCAATGGCTCCTTCGGTGAGTGAAAAATCTGGGCCTCAGGTGAACTAGGAAGCGGACGCAACCCACGCCACAATGCATGAGCCATGCATCCAATGAGAAAAAAGGCGCCGTCGATCTGAATGGCAAGCGTTCCCCACGAACCCCAAAACGGCAACCAAATACTGATGGCCCACTCTGCGAGCGGAAGCACCGCCACCATGGCCATCACCGTGTTCGCAACCCGTTTGCCCCAAGGCTCCGGGACAAGCGCTTGCACTCTGCGTGCGAAATACAAGTGTGTTGCAAAACGAAGCAACAACACGACGGTGCTCATCACGCTGGTGCGACTCATGTTTGCCTCCACTGCGAGATGTGCGCTCGAAGCCTCGCCCAAAGGGTGACGACTGCCTTCGGCTCCGATGGGACCATGAGGCTTGGCGGCTCCTGGGCAAGCACAAGCGCCGACGCGTCTGCGAGCGCATTCAGGCGCGCGACACGTGCCGTGCCCTCGGACTCACATGCAAGGCACAAGCGTTCAGAGCGCGCATGGATGGCCGAAGACCATACCGCAGGTTGGCGAAGCACATGGTCCACCAACATCGATGCGAGCACCGGCCAGTGCTTGATCTCGGCAACATCGGCGAGCTCGTTCCACAGCACGGAGTCGTGGGCCGACGTAATACGCATCACGTGGGCGTACGCCCCGGCGGATGCCGCTTCGTCCTCGTCGTGCACAGCATGACGCGCCAATTCATAAGGGGTCACGGCATTGTCGGGCTGCAGCTCAAGCGCGCGGTTGAGGCTCGAACGCGCTCCCTTCCAGTCTCCGCGTGTCCGTAGCACTCGTCCCAAAAACTGATGCCCCGTCACGTCGTTTGGCGCGAGCGCCGTCACAAGGCGCAGCGCATTCAGGCTCCCGTCGATGTCGTCTGAGGCCCAACGCAAAGAGGCGTCGGCGAGCAAAAGCTCTGGGCGTCCGGGAGACGCTTCCATGGCGCGTGACAAAACTCGTGCGAGGCGCAGCCGCTCCGACACACCCGCGCGCCGAGCAAGCTCCGAGATAACCTCGCCCAACCTCTTTGCGGGATACACGGAAAAAGGTGCATCACACACACATCTTTCGAGAGCCAATAGCGCGCCCTCTTGCCCCATGGCCAGTGAGACCTCGGCCACTGCAGCGCAAGCGATGTCGTCCCATGCCATGCCTGAGAGCTCCGCAAAGGAGGACGCGAAAGAGTGAGGAAGCAGGCCTTCTGGAGCGGATACCGGGCGCAACGTGCGCGCCATCAGTTCACCCAAAGAATCCCCAGCATGCGCCTCGGAAAACGAAGCTCGCTCCTCCGACACCACAAGGAGATCAGCCGTCCGGAACAAGCGAAACGTGTATTCTCCCACGCCGGCAAGAGGTGGCTCGATGGAGCCTGTGAGCACATAATCAGGCTCCGGAGGCGCGTGATCGGAGGCTCCGAAAGGCTTCCAAAGCGTGGGCCAAGCGCCGGGTGACACTTCGGCTTCGAGGCCTCGTCCCATCGCAGAAAAAAGCCCTACCGCTGGATGAGCGATCCCTGCGCGTGACCACAGCAGCGTCGCAAAACGGCCGCCCAAGCCCTGATGCCCTTCAGGAACACCAAAAGGCAAGATGGCCACAGACGCTGCAGTAGAAACGCTCACACGCGCTTAGGTAGTACGGCTCAGCGAACGAAGGAAGGACCTCGGGTGCTTAAAAAATTGGGCCCCATGCGCAAGCAAATCCCAAGCGGCGGGCCCAGGATCGTCGCTTCGGTAACTCGCGTCCACAAGCCTATCGCCAAAGCTCTGTGCCCAAGCTCCCCACCTCTCCGGCACAAGGCCCTGCGCGCGCCCCGCAGTGGCCTGCCCTGCGCGAACCAAATGCAGCAATCGGCCATGCGCATAGGCGTAGGGCTCCGTGCGATTCCATGCGAGCGCGCGCGCGTAGACCTCATCAAAGGTTGCAAAATCGCCTGTCGCACGCAGGTACTCGAGGTAGGGCAGTGGCGCGCCGCGCGCGATCTCAAAACCCAGTTGGCCGTAGTTGCGTGGGTTCATGTCGATCAGCAACAAGCGCCCTTCGTGCGGCACAAATTCGAGCTCAAACGTGCCCTCATATCCAAGCTCTTCGCAAAGAGCGGCCACCTTGAGGTCCAGGCCTTCGGGCACGGGGCGAGATTCGAAGCACAAGCCAATGCCCAGCTCTCGAGGACGCTGAAGCACCTTCTCCGAAGCCCGAAGCACGGCGCGCGGATGACGCTGGCTTGCATACCCGGCCACACTCAAAATATGGGCAGAGGCTTGTGGCAAAAATTCCTGCAGCATGGGCCACGCAAGATCAGCGTCGTGCGACAACAGTTCGGGGCCGTAGCCCGAGTGCTGCACGAAATGAGTCACATCACGACTCAGGCTCTCGCCCGTTTCGGAATGCATCGCCTTCTCGCCAGAGCGCCATTGCGCCTGCGTTTTGGGCTTGATCAACACACGCCGTTCTCCAATGGCCGCGATATCGCGTGCAAGTGCCTCCGTCGATTTTGGAAACCACGTGCGAGGCACCTCGATACCCACTTTGTCGCAAGCCTCAGACAGCTTGGATTTGTCCAGAATGCGCATCGCGCGCGAAAGGGACCGCAGTGGCAACTGGTAGTGATTCGACAGCACGTCACCATGCAAGGCGGTGAGAAATACTTGCTCATCACTGCCAGGGAAAAGCACCGCGCCGCGCAATGCCGTTCCCGACTCGCGCAGCCACGCGACCCATGCCGCCGCGTCTTCGGTGCTTGGGCACAAGCGCCGCTCGGAGACAAACTTGGAAGCGCCTGCGCGGGTCATGCGGCGCGCATCTGCGAGCACCACGCGCACATGATGTTCACCCAAGCAGCGGGCCGCCGCCAAGGTGCCAAAGTAGTCGCCCAGAAAGAGCAGCGCAGGAGCTTGATGTGGCATGTAATAATGGGATTCGGTTGCAGTTGCAGGATACGCTGCCGCGCTCACAAGGCCAAACTCCTGAAACATCACGAACCGCTCATGCCCTTGCCTTTCTCATCCCGCTCCTGGCTCATCCGTGTTGC
>JAYWGD010000502.1:0-4200 GCA_043778435.1 Myxococcales bacterium
CGCGAGCACGCCCAAACGCCGCCAAGCGCCGGGCTGCCGCCTTCTTACTCAGTCACACATTGGATGCGGACTGGCGAGCCGTTCACCACCGTGTTTTGCTGGAACACCACCGCCTGAGTGCACTTGCCCGCAGGGGTCTTCGAGCCATTCGCTTGGACGTAGCACCACCCCTGCTCGGTGTTGTTCAAACACGTCTCGCCCGGAAGCACTGGGAGCTGTTTCAACAAGCAAATTTGCTTGTTTGCTTGCTCTGTAGAACCCTCATCCTTGAGCGATTCGCGAAAGCGCGCCAGGATGCCAGGGTTGCCCACCGCACGATTGGTTCGCGCTGCACAATCGCCGTCCTGTGCGGGCGTGCCTTCGGCCACAATCTCGTACATTGCACAGTTCACGGTGACCTGCTGGCCGGGCTCCGAGGTGGGCTTCAGCACCTG
The DNA here is from genome assembly GCA_043778435.1 of Myxococcales bacterium. Lineage (GTDB taxonomy): Bacteria > Myxococcota_A > Polyangia > Polyangiales > Polyangiaceae > JAAFHJ01. The sequence continues at coordinate 435 of JAYWGD010000502.1, forward strand.
CGACAAACAACGAGCGTTGAGGAAATCTGCCAAGCGGTCGACGATGCTCTTCACGGCGGGATTGTAGCCGTAATCCGGGTCTTGGCTAGGATTGGCCGACGTGACCTTGAGAGGACACAACGAAGCCGCAATGCCGCGGGTGCCAAGCGCACGCGCCAGCTGCAATTCGCGGGTGGTAGGGTACGCCTTTGCACGGATCTGCTTGCCGTTGGCGGGGGTTGGGTCCCACTTCGTGGATGGGCTACAGGCCTCACTGCCGTAATGCTTGTTGCAATCACCGACGCCAGCAATATCCGCGGGTTCCAACCCTCGTTGCGTGCCCAGCGTGAAGGTACATGCATAGTTGAGATCAGCGCCGAAGCCCGCCTCTTTGCCCGCGATGTTGGTGTTGCGATCTTTGATCACAAAATCTGGGTCGGTAGCCTTTTTCCCAGCGGCTTCCTGAGCAGCATAGACACCCTCAATGCCTGCAGGGTTGGCGAGTACACTTTGCGCAGCAAGCTCTTCCGCAGTTCTGGGACGACCCAGCTCGTACATGCGCGGATCGATGCCATCGAAGTCAAAAGCACCAGGGTTTTTGCCCAAGATACGCACCCAATCGTTCTCCGACAAATTGGGTTTTAGCGTCCCGTCGTTGTTGCGCAAAAGGTCCTGTGGAACTCCGCCGATAATGGCAAAGTACACGAGTTCCGCAGTGCGGTTTCCGGGAGTCAACTCACACAATTCTTCGCTGCTTGAGCTTGGCAGCTCAGCTGCAAAAAGTGGGTTCGTGCATGTGCCTGCCTCGACCAAATACTGCCCACTGGGATCGTGCTCTTCGGAGCGCTTTGGCACTTTGGCCGAGCTCAAACCTCGCACATAGCGCGAGATGGGGAACAAAGGATCCAAGCCGAAACGCTGCTGCATGCGCGTGAAGCGGGCATTGAGTGCGTCGTCCTCTTGCTCGTAATGAGGGTCTGCACACTCTGGATTGGTCGATGCCGTGATTCTAGGATCTGCACAGCTCGTACACTTTGCCTTCACATCGGCCGATGCGTTCTTGAGACTTGCACACGCCGCAGTCGGCTTGGGAAAGGTGAGGCCATTCTTGCCGCCGGTGCCCGAGTAGGGCGTTGATTTAGGCTTCGTGCTTTGCGCCATGGTGTTGGTGCTGCCAAAGCCGAAGCTGCCAAACCGACCGCCGCCGCCGAAGAACACTTCTGGGTCGATGCTGGCATCGTTCTCGTCCGTGAGCATGATGACGGCCACCAGCGAGTCGGGTCGCAAGAAGTCTTTTCGCTGCTTGAGCACACTGTCTCGCATGCCAGTGCGAACGGTGTTGGTCACGCCGTTAAACGCATCTCCCCGGTCAGCAAAATCCTTGTACGGATCGGGCGCAATCAAGAACTGATACACCGACTCGAGCTGAGCCTCCATGCCGCAACCCGACTGACCGATGGCCACGTTTTCGTCTTGTTTGGCACCGGAAGTATCACCAAAGAATTTGGTAAATGCACCGATCAGGTCGCCCGCCGTCTTGTAAGCCTGGCTAGGAGGGACCGTTGGGAAATCCCGAGTTGCATCGGGGTACCACGCCAAGAACCTGGAGGGCTCTGTCTTGGGCGCCGTTGCGGGAGGAGCGGTCGGGGCCCACAACTCGGCTCGGCGATTGAGCTTAGGATTGTTGGGCGGGCAGATGTTGGAATTCGGACTATTGACGTCTCCGTCAGATCCCGATGTTCCCAGCGACGAAGAGACCACACCCACGTGGATGTCCGTGATGGGTTCGAACTCAAACTTGCTGCCTGTGGGGCATGCACCTGAGACCTTGGCCACAATTCTACTTGCATCATCCACGCAGTTTGGGGACACCAAACGCGTCAGTAGCGTCGGAACAGCATCGGCAAGAAATTTTTGCTTGTCACTCATCGAGGACGAGTCGTCGATTCCGAACAAGAGGTCGATCTTGTTCACTCTACGATTGTCTTGCGCCGCCGTGACGCTCAGCTTGGTGGCTGGCGCGCCTGTGGCGACGTCGCGTGTCAGACAACCCGTGGCGGCTGCGCCAAGCACACTCAGCGCCATCAGCCCAACTCCACCCTGCCTCAGCGATTTCTTTTGCATGCGAGCACTCCCTTAGGTCATCGACGTGACAGCAAAAAATGGTCACGAAGAGCCTAAAGTTACAACGCTCGACCCCAACGTGGCTAGGGCCAACTGCAGAAAATGCGCAGAGTATTGGCGACACCGCGCCAGTACTTTGCTTTCGAACCCACGAAACACGGTCGCAACGCCCTCCACGCTCTGCGCCATTTTTGGCTGCTTCCTCAAGCATTCGTCACGCACTGTAGAACCGCACCACAGCAACGCGCGCCGAAAAACAATGGCCGGAGTGCATGAGCCCGCGGACTCACGACCACTCGTCCTTTGAATACAACGCCACCCTTGGTTCGCGCTCTCCAAGCAGCGTTCGCCCGCCATCACGGTCAACTGCGCCACATGGCAGAATTGGCGCTCTGCCCAGTCTGACTCGCCTTGCGGGCTCAGCTTGGCCCGAAGCTGTGCCACATTGACGACATTGGGCACGCTACGGCCCGGATGTGCTGCGCGGGCTGAATCCGCGTCCGCAAGACTGTCGGCAACGAGCTCGTAGAACACGCCGTCCACCTTCACCGGCGCGCCGGGCACGGAGACTGGCACCAACGGTTGCGCCGGACAGCACCTATTGAGCTTCTTTTTCACGCGCTTCGCGATGCTGTTTACGGCGGGGTTGTAGCCCTCGTCCGGGTCTTGCTCTGCCTGATCCCCACATGAGACGCGATTCGCGGCGGACGCCAAGATGCAGCAATGCCGCGATCCCGGAGTCGCTGCGCCACCGACGCCTCACGCGTCGCCGAATACGATTTGGCGCAAATCTGTCTGCGCCTGGCAAGCAAGGTGTTGCTCGCAGGCGAGCACGCTTCGTTGGCGTAGAACTTGTTGCATTCTCCCGCGCCCTCCAGATCGCCCGGGGGTTGCAGCGCGACCAGCAGTTAGGATGTGCACGCATCGTGGAGGTCCGAACCAAATCCCAAGGGGCGATCAGGCACATTGGCGTTCTTGTCGTTCAGGACAAGACCGAGATTTGCCCGGGTCTTCCCCGCAGCTTGTTGCGCGGCCCGTACGTCTTCGATGCCCGGCGGGTTGGCGTCACCTGCGATGCTGTGAGCGCCTCGACCGTTCGCGGCGTGCCCAAGGAGGAGCTCACAACGCCGATATGAATGTCCGTCGGCGGCTCGAACTAAGGCTTGGTTCCTGCCGGGCAAACGCCACCAGCACCGGGCGCCACGATCGCGTTGTCGGCTGTCACACAACCTGGCTGCACCAGGCGCTTGAGGAGCACTGGCACCGCTTGCTTGAGAAATTCCTGCTTGTCGCCCATGACTCGACGAGTCATCCATGGCAAACAGAAGATCGACTTTGTTGATCTTGGTGGCGTCCTGCGTCGCGGTCACGCTGAGCCGTATGATGGGTTCCAAGGTGGAGACATCGCGCGTGAGCCATGCGCTCACCATGAGCGCGCCAAGCACAACGGCCGCCGAGCGAGGAAGGGTCTGGAACAAGGGAACGCTACTTTGCGAGAGCGCTTGCGAACCGTGCAAGCACTTCTAGAAGCGAAGATGGATGCAAGCGTGCTGTTTGATCACAGTCGCCACGAAACAAATGCCATGACCGCCAAGAGGCTCTTGGCGGTCATGGCACGTAGCTCCCAAACGCAGACGTCTATGGCTTCCGCAAATGGGGTTCG
>JAYWGD010000503.1:0-1504 GCA_043778435.1 Myxococcales bacterium
GCACGGGTCACCCGCGAAGTTCCGAGGAAGGCCGGCTTGCCCCCGGCCTTCCTATCGGAATTCGCCCGTCCGGAGGCCGAGTCGCGTGCCGCACGGAAGAGGGCACATCGGGCCGCCAAGCGCCGTTCTGCACGCCTAATGAGAGCGCTCCCGCCCGTCCCTCGTCTCGCGCCGCCAGGCGCCCCCCCCCGCCCCTTAGGGTAGTGTTTAGCCCCCGTCGTCCACCTGCACCGTAAGGTGCATAAACACATGATGCGCGCGCATCGCCGCCCCAAGCTCAAGCCCCGTCACCGTCGCGCCCACAGCGCGGGTCACATGCGCCGACATTGCCAAATGCCCACCACCTAGGGCCCACACATGCAAGTTGCGTACGCGCGCCACACCGGGATGAGCGGCCAAATCATGACGCAGGTGCGCTAGGTCCACGCCGCGTGGAACGCCCTCCATCAACACGCGCAACGCCTCTGTACCCAAACGCCATCCGCCCACGACCAACACACACGCGATGAGCAAGCTTGCCAATGGGTCCAGCCACGAAGGTCCCCCTGCGGCAAGCAAAAGCGCTGTCGCAACCGCCACAAGCGCGCTGAGCAAATCACCCATCACATGCAAAAGCGCGCCACGCATATTGAGGTCATGACCGTGATGCTGCGACGGCTGGTCGTGACCGTGTGACGGAGACTCGTGCGCGTGAGATTTATGATCGCGTGCATGCCCAGCGTCATTGTCACGCTCATGGTGCGCTGCATCTGCATGATAGTGGGGGTGCCCCTCTTCGAGCAGCGAACTTGGCGTGCCGGCATCTGCACCATCGGCCGCGCCATGACTGTGTCCAGCATGTGTTCCACCATGCAAAAGCCAAGCGCTAAACGCATTGACCACAAGCGCGGCGCACGACAACTTGAGCATCAATCCTGTGTCTGGCGACACATGTTCCGCAAAACGCTCCAATGCGCCGTGGGTGATCTCGACCACGGTACCAAACAACAGAAATACATTTGCAAGTGCCGCCAAGGGCTCGGCTCTACGCATGCCATAGGTGTAGACTGCATCTGGTGCACGCGTCGCGATTCGAACCGCATACACGCTAAGCCCGAGGGCAAAGACGTCCACAAGCAGATGCAGTGCGTCCGCGTACAGCGCATTGCTGCGAGCACGGGAGGCGCCATAAAGCTCTGCCAAGGAAAAGAAAAGCACAACGAACAGCACTGCGACCAAGCGACGCAGTTGGCCGACTTCGCGCGCAGTGAGTTCAACGGGCGGGAGATCGCAGCAGTCGTCGGTCGTGGCGGTGTGCATGGCGGCTCGCCGTCCTATCATCAACACGCCAGTCGCGCGAGGCCCCGCGCGACTGGCGCTACTGTGAGGCTGAGGCTTCCGACTTTCGCGCGTGCAAACGCATATGTCCGGCTTGAATCCCGACGGTGGTCAGCGCCACAAGCGCCGCCAAGTTGGAGGCCAAGCCCACGCTTGCCATCACCGACGCAAGCCTGCGCGCGCTGGG
>JAYWGD010000504.1:0-1503 GCA_043778435.1 Myxococcales bacterium
GAGAGGCGTTGCGACGACACTCCAGGAAAGAACGCTGGAATCAAAACATGCCAAATCCAAAACTCCGCCGCGATCACCACAACTGCTGCGGCCAAAGTGAGGGCCCATATCTATCGGCGCAGTCTTGTTTTCTGTTCGGGTGTAGGGGGCATCGCGTGTCCGTGTTCGTTTTCAGGTTGACTCAAAACATGGTGTCCCACGCTCACACGTGGCCCACACACTTCTTGAGAACGGCCACTCTGAGGCTCTCGTAGAAACCAGAGCGAACTCAACCTCCGAACACATCGTCGCCGCTTGTTGCCGTAAGCTCGCGTAACAGTCAGGCGTCAAGCGACTCATGACCTTGACAGTCTTGCACCTGGGTCCGCTGCGCGTCGCTGAGACCAAGCCCACGGGCCGCAAGCACAGCAAGCAACGCACGGGCTTTGCCCTCCGCTTTGCCAAGCGCCACGCCAGTGGCCTTCATTTCGCAGAAAACTGGGCTGTCGTCGTACCCGTCGGGTGCACCCATAAGTTTCTTCATGTGGATTGAGGATCCACTCCCGAAATGCTTGTCCAGCAAACGATAGCGAATTTCGTCATGCAGCGGCCTGAACCCCAACACCTCTACGCCCAGCTATTTTGCTTGTTTCAATGCCGCGGGCTCCCCGGCGTGTAAGGCTACCGCGCGCACCGCAAGCACGAACTCGTGCTCGCTCCCATGTACTTACCAATGCGCCAGCAGCAGCTCGTCGGGGCCAACCACCGTTGGCGACAAATGCGCTCTTGTTCCAAACACGATCGTCTGACGGGCCCATCGTCCGACGCGTAGGACAAATGACGCGCGGCGTAACCGCAAACTGGTGCTGTGCGCGCAATGCGACCACGTGCGCCAGCCATGACGTGCGCTTGCACTCATCAGGCCGGCGCTGCAACTCAATCACCAGCACATGACTTGTGGGGGATCGCCGCACAAAGGGACGAATCGGATGTAAACTGCACGGGTAGAAGTGGGCTTGTCTCCACCGACAGCGCCGCCAAATTCGTCCGGCCTCAGTGACGGATTCGCACGACTGGGCACAACAACTCAGTACGAAACCACCGATGACCCACCACTTCCGAGTTGCCACGCTTCTTCTGATCTCGTTCGTCGCTGCGTGCGGGCCCAACATCAGCGTCGCGCGCATGGGCTATGCTCCGGCAAAGGCGGAAAGCTGCAATGTGCTCGTGCTCACGAAGAGCTCGGGCGAGCTGATGCAAGAGCTGGCGTCGCCGAACAGCAAATTTACTATGGTAGGCACCATTTCTCTGAGCGACAGCAGCGCGAGAGACCCGTTCTCCGACGACTCGCTGAAGCTCGTTCGACCACGGGCGTGTGCGCTTGGCGGCGACGCGGTCGGGCTGTGGGTCGCGATGTCGATGAGCAACGGCGGAAGCGGCACGACCTACGCTGTCTTTGCGCGCAAAGGGAATGCTGCGCCCGAGGCCACGGCACCAACGATGTGAGCGGAAGCGGTGATGTGC
>JAYWGD010000505.1:0-4184 GCA_043778435.1 Myxococcales bacterium
CGCCCGTGCCAGCGGTGGGCGCAGTGCACGCGGCGTTGCAGTTGCCGCAGTGCGCCGCGTCGCTGGTGGTGTCGACGCAGGCGTTGCCGCACTTTTTGAGTGCGCCGGCGCAGCTCAGCGCGCAAGTGCCCAAGGAGCACACTTCACCGTTTGCGCAGGCGCTGCCGCAGCGGCCGCAGTGGACGGGGTCCGTGGCGGCCGTGGACTCACAGCCGTTGCTAGCTTGGCCGTCGCAGTTGTTGTGCGCGCTGTCGCATGCGCCCAGTGCGCACTGCCCATCCAACCTGCAAAAAGACTCGCCATTCGCGAAACCACAAGGCGCGCAGCTCAAGGCGCCGCAGCCATACGTTGGGTCCCCTCGGAGCACGCACGCATTGCCGCACAGCTTGCGCTCGGCCGCGCATACGCCGCCGTCTGCGAGCACCACCGTGCCGCCGCCGTCGCCGTTGGCTTTGGGGCCCGAGCCCCCATCGAGCAGCCCATTCGCAGCGCCATCGGCGCTCAGGGTTGTGTCCGTGCTGGGGTTGTCGTCCACGCCCAGCAACCAGCCCGCGCATCCCGGAAGCGCAAGCACGCCCGCAAATGCCACGCCGCAGGCAGTGCGCCGAAACGGCGCGGAAAAAGCCCGAAATGAAAAGATCATCGCCTCGAGCGCTACATGCTCTGGGGATGGGCGTCAAGGCACGGGCCTTGAGTTTCCACCTGCCACGCCAAATGTCGGCGTGCGCACGAGACTCGCACTTCAGCCCGGCACGACCGAAAGCACGGACACCCCTACGACGTAGGGATTTCGCTGGCGGCGATCACGTCACGCATGGTGGGCGTATGGCCCAGTTTGGCGAGCAACAAATCGGCCGGACAGGTACCACGTGCCACATGCTCAAGAAGTGGGTCCAAAAGTGTTTGCTCGTCGGCAATGCCCGTGGCTTGCGCTCGACGCGCCAAACCCTGCGCCGCCAGTGGAACGATATCGCGTGCCCAATCCGAGATGCTGCGCCCAGCCAACATGGCTCGGGGCCCGTCGTAAGGGACTCGGGCGCGTGCGGCCTCAACGATGTCCAACGTCAGTCCGCGCGTGCGGTCCAAAGCCTCACCCAATGCCTGTGTATCATACAACAATCCTGTCCACAATGCGGGGAGCGCAATGGCCATGCCGTCGTGCTGCGCATCTGCACCGCGAATCTCGATCGTCCGCTTAAGCCGCACCTCTGGGAACATGGTGTTCACATGGCCCTCCCAGTCGGCCTCCGTCGCACGATGGCCATCAAAGCCACGCGCGAGAAACTCGCGAAACGATTGGCCACGATTGTCGACGCTTTTGCCATCGCGCTTAAACATAAACATAGGTGCATCCAGCACCCAGTTCACATACTGCTGATAGCCGGACCCTTGCGCCCAGATGGAAGGCACCAGACCGGAGCGATCGGGGTCGACCGACGTCCAAACGCGTGCGCGATAGCTCACGCAGTTGCCCGCTTTGCCCTCATAAAACGGGCTGTTGGCGAAGAGTGCCGCCGTAAGCGGCGCCAAACGCATGCCCAGTTGAAGCATTTGCAAGGCCTCGGTCTCGCTGCCGTAATCGTAGTTGCCTTGCACCGTCGCCGTACGCAGCATCATGTCGAGACCATATGTCCCGCGCGTGGGAAGGTATTCCTTCATCACTGCGTAACGAAGCTTGGGCACAAACGTGTATTCCGCAGGCGTTGCAAAAGGCTGAAACCCTAGGCCCAACCAGGCTACGTCAGTCTTGTCAGAGGTGCGCGCAAGCTCGCGCATATGCTCATCAAACTCAGCCTTCACTTCGTGCAAATCCACATGCGCGCCGCCTGACAACTCGAGCTGTCCACCGGGTTCCAACGTTACAGATGCACGTACCCCATCGGTGTCCCGAGCGAGCGCAATCACAGGACCACCGGGCACCTCGGCTTCGGCGGCAAAGCCGTGCTCAGTAACAAAGGCATGGAGGAACTGTTCGACGGGCACCGCATTTCCGCCATAGGTTACCGGTGCGCCGTCTGCTCGACGCACACCAAACTTCTCCATCTCGGCGCCAATTCTACGCGCTATTGGCGGCTTTTCAGATTGACGAAGAAGACCATACAGTTGCTCGGTCGATTCAATGAGTACGTCGTTGGAAGCCACTGTGGTCGTCTATCAGAGCCCGGGCATCGTTGAAAACGGTTCCTGTGAGTGCTACCCAAAAAGCTGCGTGTTACATCAACCTAAACTTGCACCACGTGTGACTCTTGTCGTGAAAGAGACGGCGCTCGCACGCTCGCGCCGAATTCCATCGACCTCGGTCACTGCAGCACACGAAAAGAAGAGACGTCTTGCGCATGGCTTGGGTGATATGCACGCAACTCACGCCGCACACCACGCTGCGCTTGCAACGGTGATTGCCGTGCTTGGCGCCTCAGGCATAAGGCCACGCGTGCGGCAAGTTGGGCGCACATTCTCCGAAGACACGTGCGACCTTGTGATCGCCGTTGGTGGTGACGGCACGTTTCTGTGGGCCTCCCACCTCCTAAGAAAGGTTCCTCTTTTGGGTGTAAATAGCGCCCCCGCGACATCCACCGGTTTTTTTTGCGTCGCAACAGAGCAAACGTTCGCACAACTTTGGGCGGACATCGCGCAAGGGCTGCTCACCCCAAACCAAATAACACGCATGTGCGTCCTCCGGGATACCGAGGTCTTGGCCGATCGCGTTTTGAACGAAGCATTGGTGGCGGCATTCTCCCCAGCGGCCATGACACGACTTCGCCTCGCCACCGTCGTCGGCCGGGCGCGGCCCACACACGCACAGTTCCGGTCAAGTGGCGTTTGGGTGGGACCTGCCGCGGGCTCATCTGCCGCCATCGCAAGCGCGGGGGGACAGCGCCTTCCCATCTCTTCGCGATCGATGCAGTGGGTGGTGCGAGAGCCAGTGGGCGGAGCAGAACAGCCCATGGCGCGCGGCTTGTTCAAGAAAGAATTGCTTGTTCAAATTGGCTCGCGAGACACCCGTATGTTCGTCGATGGCGGCAGGCGCCCGCATACACTTCAGATCGGCGATGAACTGAGGTTTTGCGAAAGCAAAGAGCCTCTGTTGTCTTGGACGCCCAGCATTCTGGCGGCACGCTCGTAGATGAGTTAGCGTTGCGCTTATGAATCGAATGCTCCTGGCTGTGGGGTTTGCCGTCGTCGCCAGTTTCGCCAGGGACGCTCATGCATCCGTGTCTCTTGCCGTAGATACAGATCGCTTGCTTGCTCGCGCCGAAGTCGTGATGCGTGCAACTTCCACGGATACCTATTCCGCGTGGGAAGGAACACGAATTGTAACATACACCAAGCTGCACGTAGACGAAGTTGTTGCAGGCAACGTGAAAGACAGCGATGTTTGGGTACGCACACTGGGCGGCCAAGTGGAGCACCTCGGGCAATGGGTCGACGGCGAGCCTGTCTTCGGAGTGGGGCAATCCTCGCTCGTTTTTCTGAGCAAAGATGAAGGTGGCGCGTATGTGTCGGTCGCGCGCGCTCAAGGGCAAATTCCTCTAGAATTTGAGGCAAAACGAAAGTCATGGCTTACGAGGGCCAATCCTCATGTGGGTCTGCTGTTGCCACGACCCGAGCTCGTCTCACCGGCGGCGCCGCCCGCCGCACAATTGCGCGCGCAAGCCACAGGAGGCTCGGTCACGGCGCTGCCTACCCAGAAGGTATCGGCCTCTTCACTTCGTGCTGCAGGCGATGAGCTTGCGGGAAAGACCATGGACGAGTTGCGCCGTGATTTGAGCTTGCGCTGGAGCAAGGCTCACCGCCCATGACTCTGCGTTTTGGGCTCCGCGTGTTTGTTGGAGTTGCCATTCTGATGTTCGCAAGTTCTAACGCGTCGGCCTATTGTCGCAAGCGAGCCATACCTTTGGCTGTGCGAAAGAAGTATGCGAGCGTGGTCATCAAGGCCTTCACGAACGGAGTTTGCGAAGATGACCAAGTTGAGGAGTTCAAGACTTACCCCTGGATCTACTGGCCCAGCGCATGCACAAGCTTCAGCGTGTCGACTTCTCTTCCCCAAACGCTCAGTGCAGAGGCCGCATCGAGCCTGACAGCGCTCGCGTTCTCACAGTGGTCGGGCTCGCGATGCGATGAAGTGGTGGGCGATGCACGCCCGAGCATCGATGTGCGCGACTTGGGCACGGCAAGCTGCAGCA
>JAYWGD010000506.1:0-4182 GCA_043778435.1 Myxococcales bacterium
AGGCCCGTCACGCAGACATTGGGCAATGCGTTGAGACGCTCAAAAAGCGAAAGGGCACGCGCACGGTGAACCCCCAGCCGCCCCATCCCTGTGTCGACCTTGAGATGCACGCCCAAAGGCGCAGTCGCGCCGTCTCCCAGCGACAATAGTCGCAACGCCTCTTCGTGATTCTCCCCGTAGACGACGGGCGTTAGCCGATGGTGCGCCAAGTCTGCGTATGCATGTCCGTAGTAGCCACCCATCACCAAAATGGGCACGCGAATCCCCGCTTCACGGAGCTCGATACCCTCCTCCGCCAAGGCCACACAAAAACCATCCGCGCCTGCGCGCTCGAGCGTTCGCGCGACGGCCGGAGCGCCATGCCCGTACGCATCGGCCTTCAGCACAGGCCATACTTTGGGAGGAGAAACACTGAGCTGCGAGAGATGCGAGCAAATAGCACGCATGTTGTGACGAAGCGCGTCGAGAGACACTTCTGCACGGGTGGGGCGCACGACATGCTCGGGCGCACTTCGCTTTGGACGAAGCACGCGCATCGAACTCGGCGGTTCGTCAGCCATCGATGGCCTCTTCGTGACGTGCGGCATAGAGCCTTGCGTACACCCCTCCCAGGGCGAGCAGCTTTTCGTGGCTCCCGTCCTCCACAATCATGCCGGCCTTGAACACCACAATGCGATCGAGCGCACGAATGGTCGACAAGCGATGGGCGATCACGAGCGCGGTGCGCCCCTCGAGCAAACGCTCCACGCCCACCTGCAACTTGGCCTCGGTGTTGGAGTCGATATTGGCCGTGGCTTCGTCCAGCACCAACACGGGCGCATCCATGTAGAGTGCACGTGCAAAAGCGATGAGCTGCTTCTCGCCCGCGCTAAAGTTCATGCCGCGCTCTTCGACAACCGCGTCTAGACCGCGGGCCGCGAGCAAATCATCGGCCCCTACTTGTCGCATGCACCAGGCTGCGCGCTCTGCGTTGGGCACCACCGCGCCTACACCAACATTGCTGAGCACGGTACCCGTGAAGAGCACCACATCTTGTGGAACCACTGCAAAACGCCTGCGCAATGCCTGACGATCCCACTCGCCGATTGGTCGACCGAAACAACGGACCAATCCCTCGGTCACGTCGTACAGGCCCAAAAATAAAGAAGCGACAGTGGTCTTTCCCGCGCCTGTGGCGCCCACAAGCGCCACGCGCTCGCCGCGTCGAATAGCCAGGTTCACACCGCGAAGCACAGGAGCATCGGACTTGTATGCAAAGCGCACGTTTTCCAGTTCGAGCACCACGGGGCGTTCGTCAACTGCTGAGGGCCCGTCAACGGCCACGCCGCGCGGCTCGAACTCTGCGGTCTGCTCAAAGTCCACGATGCGCTCGATGCCCGACATCGCGCTTTGCAACACCGTATAGCGCTGCGACAAGAGCGAAATGGGCTCGAAAAACTGGCGCACGTACTGCGTGAACACAACGACAATATGAAAGCCCACATGCACGCCTGCGCGTGAGCCTACCCACCACAGGATGCTCGCCACGCAGAGCGTCGTGATCATCTCTACCGATGCGTCGAGCACGGCCTCATAGAAGACCGCCCGCTTGTTGGCATCACGGTACTCGTCGTTGATCACACGGAACTCGGCCGCCATGGCGGCTTCTCGCGAATAGGCCTGAACGACCGCAATGCCGCTTACCTGCTCACTCAGAAAGGCGTTAAGACGCGAGGTGCGTTCGCGGATGTCGCGGTAGGCCTCACGGCTCTTGTCGCGCACCGAGCGAACGATGAGCAACACCAGTGGAACCGAAGCAAAAGCGATCACCGAAAGCTTGGCGTCGATGCGAAGCATCGTGGCGATGATCCCCACCAGCAGGGCGATATCGCCCAACGAGATCAGCACCCCGGATGCAAACAGCTCTCCCACGGAATCTACGTCGTTGGTGACGCGAGACACCAGTTTGCCCACCGGAGTTTTGTCGAGATAGCTGAGCGACAAGCGCTGACATTTGCTGAACAAGTCGCGACGCAAATCGCCCATCGCACGCGCACCCGCCACCTGCAGCACATAGCTTTGCACAAAGGTGAGCACCTGAATGAGCACCACGGCAACGGACAACAGGATGCCATGACGCAAAAGCTTGTCGCCATTCTTCTCACCGGCCGCGAGCACGACTTCGCCCATCAGCAAAGGGCGAGCGACCCCAAGACTTGCGAGCAGCGCCATCATGAGCATGGCCAAGCCCAGGTAGCGCGAGTGCGGCTTCACGTATGGCCACACGTGCAGCCAAAGCTTCCAGTCACGCGCGTTGGTGGCTTTTCCGGAAATGGCGCTGGGCGTCGTCGCCCCAGTTGCTGCGTGGTTGGGATGAGCCATCAGTGTGCTCCCGGTGTATTGCTGGCCGTTGTGCCTGGTGATTGTTGCTCACGGACAAACTCGGCGTAAAGGCCCGGCATGCGGGCAAGTTCGTCGTGCGTCCCGCGCTGAATGATGCGGCCCTCGTCGAGCACGATGATCTCGTCGCACAACTTGGCCGCAGCCACGCGATGCGTGATGAGGGCCAACGTGGATCCATTGGCTTTGCTTTTGAGCGCGCGCAAAATACGAGCTTCGGTCTCGGTATCGACGGCACTCATCGGGTCATCCAGCACCAAAATCTCCGACTCACGTAGCAAGGCGCGGGCCAAAGCCACACGCTGCCGTTGGCCACCGGAGAGCTGCACACCGCGCTCCCCCACCGTGGTTTCTAACCCATCAGGGAGCGCGACAATCTCGTCCCACACTTGCGCATCACGCGTGACCTTTTCGATCTGTGCATTTTGCACATTGCTGGACGAGAACCCAATGTTGCGCGATGCCGTCATCGAAAACAAGAAGGCCTCTTGCTGCGCAAACGCCACATGGGCGCGCAAATTGGCCGGGGCTAAATCACAGACATCTACACCTCCCACAAATACCGCATCGCGCGGCGTTGGAAGCAGCCGAACCAAGAGCTGCCCTAGTGTGGACTTGCCGCTTCCGGTGCGGCCCACGATGGCCAAGCTTCGTCCGGGACGAAGGTCGAAGGAGACATCGGAAAGGATGGCCCGCGCTTCATGCGCAAACGACAATTGACGTACGCTCAGGCCTCCTTGCGCTTGTGTGGGCGTCAGCGAGATGCCCGCGGTGGGCACGTCGGGGACGGCATCAAAGACATCTTTGAGACGCGCGAACCCCGCACGGCCACGCTGCACAATGGCGAGCGAAAATCCAAGGGCGATGAGCGGCCATGTCATCCGAGAGTACGCCATCGAGAAGGCAAAGAACTCGCCCTCCGTGATCTCACCTCGAAGCAGCATGCCGCCGCCATAAGCAAACAATGCGAGGACTCCAAATGCGCCAGCAGCGCCCGTGATCGGCCCAAGCATGCCGCGCAAACGAGCCAGCGCGAGGGATGCGCGGATGTAGTTTGTGTTCACGTCATCGAACCGCGACAGCTCATGGTGTTCGAGCGCAAAAGAGCGCACCACACGAACACCGGCCAGATTGCTTTGCACCCGATCCGAAAGCTGGCCCAGCGTTTCTTGGTTCTCGCGGTTGAGCTTAAACAGCGCGCGTGACGCGTAGCGTGCGAAGAACAAAACCACCGGCACGCTCAGTAGAGAGATACATGTAAGGCGCACAGAAACCGACAAGAGAACTTGCAACGCGCTCGCAAGTGCGAACACCACGTTGGCCAGATTGAGCAAGCCAAATCCAAAAAGCAACCGGACTTGCGCCAAGTCGTTGGTCGCACGACTCATAACCTCACCAGGAGGCATACGACGGTAGAACGACGACCCAAGCTCGTGCAATCGCCCGAGCAGCGAGGTGCGCATTTCGAACTCTACATCGCGCCCCACATTGAACAAGAACCATCGTGACGCCACACGCGTGGCGAACGCAAGGCCCGCATACAACAGCAAGGTGAGCACGGCGGCGGTCACCGCCGCAGGCACGCCGGCCTTCATGCCGTCCACGGCCGCCTTGGTGTTCCAGTCGATGCGGTTCATGGCGTACTGAAACGCGGCAAGACACACCCAACCTGCGAGCGTCTTCGGCAAATGCCGCACAAACGCAGCTTTGAGCGTGATGGGCTCCTCGGCTTTGGCGGAATCCACAAGCACCGGATCTGTAGCGGCGGTCCACGGCAAGTCTCGACTCATTTGCTCTTCTTTC
>JAYWGD010000507.1:0-4136 GCA_043778435.1 Myxococcales bacterium
CAATGCCGATGAGTCGCCAAAGGGGCCATCGTGGCTATCGACCAAGCTATCGACCAAGTCCCAAGAAACGGGCTCCATGGTGAATGTGGTGTGCGTGGCGCCAATGTGTTTGGCCATGTGTTCGGCGTGGGCCGTCTCATCGTAACGGGCGTCGCCAGAAAATCCGATGCTAAACGTACGTAACCCGGAGCCTAAGCGTTTGGCCGCAATAGAGCACACGATGCTGGAGTCGATGCCGCCGGACAGAAACGCGCCTACGGGCACATCGGCCACCAAGCGCTTTTCCACCGCGGCAGTGACTCGTTCGCGCACGCCTTGCAAGATCTCAGTCGTCGGCACGCGCAACGTAGATTCGACCACGTCTACACCGGTGTAAAATACACGCGGGGCAACCCCGGGCTCGAAGAGCAAGCCTTGGTTTGGCGCGACTTGCAACACACCCTCGTTCACCGACGCCGTGTGAGGCATGTAGCCCAGCGTGTAGAGCCAAGGCAGCGAGGCGCGATTGAACGCAAGGTTTAGGCCCAGCGCGCACAAAGACTTGGGCTCAGAAGCAAACAGCGTACGCGCGCCGTCTTGCGCGTAAAATAAGGGTTTTTTGCCGAAGCGGTCGCGTACGAGGCGCAGAGCCTTAGACTCCGTGTCGTACAGGGCCACGGCATACATGCCCTCTAGTTTGGCCCAAAGGCGATCTCCCCATTCGGCAAATCCGGCAAGCACCACCTCGGTGTCGCCGGTGGTCCGAAACGCGTGGCCGCGGCCTTGTAATTCTGTGCGTAGTGCACGAAAATTATAGACCTCGCCGTTGAACACAAGGATGTTCTTTCCATTTGGGCTACGCATTGGCTGCCCAGCGCGCGGATCCAAATCGACGATGGCCAAACGCGCGAACCCGAAGCCGGCATCTCCGTGCACCCTACACACTTGCGCATCAGGGCCTCGATGCACAACGGCTTGCACGGCGCGCGCCAAACGCGGCTCGTCTACCGGAGCGCCGCCATGTACCTCACCCGCAAAACCGCACACGGACGGGCCCTACCAGACCTTCCAAGGCGGCGTGCTTGACCACAGGCTCTCGAGCACTTTCAGATCTCGCACCGTGTCCATGCACTGCCAAAACCCTTCATGCTTGTAGGCCATGAGCTCTCCCTCACGCGCAAGCTGCTCCAGCGTGTGCGCCTCCAAGATGCAGTCATCGTTGCCCAAGTACTTAAACACGGCGGGCTCAAACACCATGAAGCCGCCGTTGATCCACCCCTCGCCGACCTGAGGCTTCTCGGTGAATTCGGACACGCGATCGCCCTCAAACACCAAGCCGCCAAACCGTGCCGGCGGACGCACCGCGGTGACGGTCGCAATCTTGCCGTGCGCCTTGTGAAACGCCAAAAGTTTAGGGATGTCCACATCGGAGACGCCATCGCCGTAGGTGAGCATGAAGGTGCCATCCTTCTCTAGGTGACCGCGCAAGCGTGCGAGACGGCCTCCGGTCAGGGTATCGGGCCCCGTGTCCACGAGGCGCAATTGCCAGTCCTCGCTGTTGCCGCCGTGCGTGTCCGATGCGCCGGTCTTCAGGTTCACCGACAGGTCGGAAGACATCGCGTGATAGTCCACAAAGTAACGCTTGATGACCTCGCCCTTGTAGCCGAGTGCCACCACAAAGTCGGTGAAGCCACGCGTGCCGTAGAGCTTCATGACGTGCCATAAGATGGGCTTGCCGCCAATCTCAACCATAGGTTTGGGCTTTGAGACTGTCTCTTCTCCAAGCCTTGTTCCGAGTCCACCCGCGAGCAATACGACCTGCATGTTGTGCCTTTTGATAAAGAGAGTGAGCTTAGAAGCCCAAACGCTGACTGAGATTGCGTGCGGTTTGCAAAAATACTTCGGCCCCTTTGGGCGACATCGATTGAGTCCAATGAAGGATGCGCGTCAAAGCCGTGTGATTGCGCTCGGTGCGCGCCACTGCGCGCCGCATATCGGCAACGAACACATGCTCTTGAGGGTGACGCTGCATGTAGCCATCGAGATAGAGATTCATGAGCTCTGTGCGAAGCGTGTATCCTGCAAGAGCATCGGTGTTCACACTTGCTTGGTCTTGGTGCCGACGGATGGCCATGAGTGGCTCTGCTAGCAGGGCCATGTCCCAATCCTCCGAGTACCGCATCAGCACCGACAAATCGCCCCAGTGCATCGAGACGCCGATGTCGAACCCGTGAATGGAGAATACCTCGCGACGAAACACCAGGCCCGACATGGGGACGATGTTCTTGCCGCGCGTAAGCAAGGTTTGAATGTAGCGCCGGCCGGCCCAGACCTCGTCGCGCGCAATCCAAGCGCGAGTGCCCGTCTGAGCGCCATGCTCGTCGATGAAATCAAAATTGGACCCGCAAATGCCAACCTGTGGCGCGGCCTCCATCGCAAACACCGCACGCTCGGCAAAGTCGTGTCGGTACACGTCGTCGTCGTGAAAGAAGGTAACGTACTTGCCTTTTGCAGCAAAGACGCCGCGATCAAAGTTGGCAAACATGGGCACGCGTTCATCCACTGCGAGAACGCGAACGCGCTCATCCGCGGCTTCCCAATCTGCAAAGAATGCTCGAGCCTCGGGACCACATGCATTGTCAAGTACAAGCACCTCAAAGTCCTGCATGGTTTGGGCGCTGATGGCAGCGCGCACCGCAGGAAGAAACTGCGTGCGCCCGATGCTAGGCACGCAAATGGAGAGAGTAGGCTCGGCCTCGGATGGAACGCTCACGTTGCAACCTCGCTTTGCCAGTAGCGAAGTGTGTCGGCGATGCCCTCGTCGAGTGACCACTTTGATGCAAAGCCCAAAGAGCGAAGCGCGGAAATATCTGCACTCTGCACCATCACCTCGTCTGCCCTCATGGCAAACGCCGTGTCGTCCACCACCGCACTGGGCCCCACCGCACGCGCTATCGCCGCCACCACCTGACGCACGCTTGTGCCCTGGCCTGAGGCAATATTGACCGCACCGCACAGCGAGGATTGCGCCACTGCAAGAAGCGCACGCGCGGAGTCTTCTACATGCGAGAAATCACGAATCTGAGTGCCGGGGCTGGTTTGGGCGACATCGCCAGCGAGTAGCTTCACCGCTGTATCGCTGACCAAACGTCCGCGAGACTCGTAGGGGCCATACATCAAAAACAAGCGTGCCCACGCAAAGCTCAGCTGGTCTCGCTTGGCGATCGCCGAGAGTAATTCACGCGCCGCCACTTTGCTTGCAGAATACACCGTGTTGGGATTGATCGGGCTTTGCTCGGCAAGCGGTTCAATGCTCGCGTCATATTCGGCACAGGTCCCGGCACCGATGAATCGCGTGCATCCTGCATGTTTCAGGGCAATCATAAGCTGAGCGCTCGCTCCCACCCAAGCCACATTCTCGTCGGCCTGCAAGTACACTCCGGGCTTTGCATACCATGCAAGATGCACGCATGCATCGGCACGCACCTCTCGAGCCATTTGCGTCACTGCGTCGACATCGAACAAGTCGCACATGACACGACGCGCGGCGGGCGCCAACGCATCCAGCCTTGCCGTGTTGCTTCCTGCGCGGTGCAAGGCGACAACCTCGACGCCTGACTCGAGCGCCACTTTTGCAAGATGCGCGCCTACAAATCCGGCCGCTCCTGTGACAAGCAAACGCATCAGTTGTGTTTCTGAGCCCAGTCGTAGCCAACGCTGTTGGCAAACGGGTCCATGCGATCCATTTGCACATTGGTATGTGCGTGGGTCGCGCAATTGGCCACCACCGAGAGATCGCTCATGCCTTTGAAGCCGTTCCAAACGCCCGGAGGAATCACGAGCAGATGATAGCTGTCAGGCCCAAGGTAGATCTCCATAAGGTTGCCTCGGGTACTCGAGTCCTCTCGGTCATCGAACAAGGCGTTCTTGATACGGCCGTGCACGCACGCATAGTTGAGGCCTTTGCCGTTGTTCTTGTGCCAACCCTTCACGACACCGGCATACACGGTCGAAAAGTAGATCTCTCCAAAACGAGTAAAGTGCGCATCGCTCTCTTTCAGCATGTGCATCACCGTTCCGCGGTCATCCGCGAAGCGACGCAGCGGAACCACTTGCACACCGGCAATCATCGTGGCACCGCGCAGGAGCTTCACTCC
>JAYWGD010000508.1:0-4131 GCA_043778435.1 Myxococcales bacterium
CCGCAGCATTCGCCAATCAAAGCGGCCTCAATCCCGCCAACTATGAGAAATGGGCCAAAGAGGCTGGTGTTTCTAACATCGGTGAGTTCAAAAAGGGCCTCGAGAGCCATAAGTGGATGGCCAAAGTAGACGAAGATCACGCTCTTGCTCAAAAGCTTGGCGTGCGCGGCACCCCGGCCACCTTCATCAACGGCATCATGGTCTCCGGGGCGCAGCCTTTCGATGCCTTCAAGAAGATCATCGACGAAGAGCTAGGCAAGGCGCAGGCCAAGGTGGCCGCTGGCACGGCCAAGGATGCGGTCTATGTGGCCATGAGCAAAGCCAACTTTAAGGCTCCCAAGGCTGAAGAAGAAGAGGGCGAAAAAGAGGACACCAAGACCGTCTTCAAGGTGCCAGCGGGCAAGTCGCCTGTGCTCGGCGACAGCAGCAAAGCGCTTGTCACCATCATCGAGTTCTCCGACTTTCAGTGCCCTTATTGCCAGAAAGTGGAGCCCACCCTCAAGCAAGTGCGCGACACCTACGGCGACAAGGTTCGTCTGATTTGGAAGCATCAGCCTTTGCCGTTTCACAAGCGCGCCATCCCGGCGTCGATGGTCACGTTGGAGGCCCGAGCTGCCAAGGGCGATAAGGGCTTCTGGCAAGCCCACGACAAGCTTTTTGACACGCAGAAAGCACTCGAAGACGAGAATCTGTTGGCGGTTGCAAAAGACTTGGGCCTGAACGAGACCAAGGTCAAAGATGCCATCGCTGGCAAGAATACGGCCTACGCCGATGTCATCAAAGCCGACCAAGCTCTTGCTACCGACTTTGGCGCAACGGGCACCCCTGCCTTCTTTATCAACGGCCGCAAGCTCACGGGCGCGCAGCCCTTTGAGGCCTTTAAGAAAGTCATCGACGAAGAGATAAAGCGCGCCGAGGCCGCACTCGCAGCAGGCACCAAACAAGCCGTATTGTACGACACGCTCATCAAGGATGGCAAAGGCGTCGAGGAAGGACCCGAAGCCAAAAAAGGCGAGCCAGGTCCAGTGCCTGCGAATGCTCCGATGAAGGGCGCGAAGAACGCCAAGGTCACATTGCAGATCTTCAGCGACTACCAGTGCCCGTACTGCAGCAAGGTCGAAGAGACGCTCACGCAGGTCGAGAAAGAGTACGCCGGCAAGGTTCGCTTTGTGTGGCGCGACTCTCCATTGCCCTTCCACAAGGACGCGCCTCTTGCAGGTGAGGCTGCTCGCGAAGTGAAGAAGCAAAAGGGCGATGTGGCTTACTGGAAGTTCCACGACAAATTGTTCGCCGACCAGAAGAACATTGGCCGCGATGCGCTCGAGAAGCACGCGGCTGATTTGGGCTGCGACATGGGTGCATTCAAGGCTGCACTCGACTCACACGTACACAAGCCTGCGATGGACGCCGACCTTGAAGCCAGCAAAAAAGCTGGTGTCAACGGCACCCCCGCGGTCTTCGTGAACAACTACTTCATCGAAGGCGCTCAGCCCTTTCCAGCGTTTAAGAGCGCGGTAGACAAGGCACTTAAAGAGGCGAAATGAGGCAGTACCAAACGCTCGGTCTGTAAGGCGCGACTCGTCCGTGTCGTGAGCGGCAAAATATGATGTATTCCGCCGCTCGCACTTTCTAGCCTCGTACCTTTCGCCACGCGCGTTTGGCACCGCCCTCTCAAACCGCCTCTTCTTTCTTCGGAAAGAAGAGGCGGTTTCATTTTGGAGCGCGCCGCAATTTCAGCTAAGCGATGAGCTTATGACCACCGACGCGAATGCCACCGCTGCTGTAACCATCGTCCCAGGCCTGCAAGTCACCGACCACATCGTAGGCTCGGGCGACGAGGCCAAATCAGGTCAGGTTGTGACTGTGCACTATGCAGGTACATTGACCAACGGCAAAGAGTTCGATGCCTCGCGCAACCACAGCAAAGATGGCTTCACCTTTCCGCTCGGCAAAGGCCGCGTGATCAAAGGTTGGGACTTGGGCGTTGCCGGCATGCGGGTTGGCGGCAAGCGCACGCTGCACATCGCACCTGACTTGGGCTACGGCGCGCAAGGCGCAGGCGACGTGATCCCGCCTCACTCGACGCTGGTGTTTGTGGTGGAGCTCTTGTCCGTCAAAGGCTGAAGAACTGTCGAACAATCGGCCGCTGCCGCCCGATTTTTGGACAGTTCTTGAATTTGATCAGAGTGGCGTGAACTTGAGGTTGAGGCCACCCGAGAACACGCCGTAGTTTTTTGCGTCGAGGATCTGATCGCCAGGCGCTGTGTTGGAGCACATCGAGCTCCCGGTAACACCTGGCGCCGACAGGGCCGTGCAGCCAGCGACACCGTTTACAATGCTGTATTCTACATACGGTCCCACGGACAGAGACGGGAGGGCGCGGTAGTCGACGCCCAACGACAGAGGCACGGCCACGCCGTGGTGGTTCACCCTTACCGTGGCATCGATGTCTGTGCCGGCTGTGGTGGCTGTGGACAAGGTGTAGGTTTGGTTGTCCGAAAGATACCCGACGCCGACCGACACCCACGGGTCTAGATGCTTCGACAAGCCAGGGACGCGCGCGAGTGGATAGGCGCGTACATACAGACCTGCGCCCCACGAGGAGCGCGTGAGATCGCGGTTGGTGGGGGCGGCCGATGCTGGAATTTCTGTGCCCGAGCGCCCAAGGGTTCCGTAAAGTCCGCCGCTGACAAACTTGTCGAAGCGCACGCCTATTTGGGCCGACGCCATGAGTCCGCCGGTGTACTTAAAGGCGGCGCCAGTCGCCGCATTGTTGTTCGCCGCCGCCGCACTTTTCAGCCCTACTGGCGACGAGTCGCCAGCGCTTCCGTAGGCGCCTCGCACGGCTACCTCAAAGCCACTTTGATCCGCACTCGCCTGACGAGAGCTCAGGAAAAAAAAGGTGCTAAGTGCACACACGAGAAGGCAACGGTGTTTCATGGCCGCGCCGTTAGCAGTTCATGCGCTGCACGCCAAACGGCGCGTATCAAACGCATATCAAAAAACGCATGAGACCGCCGATGTCACAACCCCCAGTCCGCGCCAAAAGCGATTGCCAGATACGGCCCGTCGATTCCGACCAGACGGCGCCCGTCCGCGGTGACGCCAATGCCCGCCAGCGTCTCGCCCGCACGCAGCGTGGCGTGGGGCGACCAAGTGCCGCGGTTCAGGCCCAATTCGAGCTCTAGTCCGAGCTGAAGCACCGGTGCGCTGCCTTGCTGAGAGGTCACGCTCGTTCCCGCGTTGCTGCCGCCCGCCCAGGCAAAACCCGCGTCCAAGCGTGGGCCTAAGCCCATGGACACGGTGCGGGTTTGGGCTCGGAGTTGAAGCGAACCTCCTGCAATCACCGCGGCGATGTTGAGGTTTCCGCGCGGGTCGTCTTCGGTGCCAAAGGCTCCACGAATATCCCATGCAAGTTGCATGCTTTTTGTTTGCTGTGTCGCGCGCGCCCCCAGTGACCACAAGCCACCCGGGTGCCGCAAGTGATGGCGGAGCTCAAGCGTTGGGCCCAGCGAAAAGCCTTGTGACAACGGATCGTCGGGCGTCGCGGCCAAAGGCGGGAGGGGCAGAGAGGCGAACGCGTTGACCTGAACTTGCACACGGCTGTCGCCAAGTCGTGTCACGCTTCCAATCACCGCGCGTCGTCGCTCGGCCGCAACCTCGGCCCAGCTTGCGCGCACCAGCTCGGCTGCCGCCAACGCCAAGAGTCTGGTTCTGGCGGCGGGCGCCGTGCTTGCGAGATCCACGCCGCGCGCCAGGGATTTGTCAGTCAGCGGGTCGACCAGATGCAGAACCACGCTGGTGTCATCTGCCGCGCACCGCGGCCTCTCCACCCGTATGCGCGCCTCTGCCGAGGGGCCGGTGGCAAGAGGCGCTTCGACGACCTCGGAGACCCCATCATTTCGGAGCTCGACCCGAAGCAAAGACATAAACGAGGGCACGTCGTAGGGCGGCGTAGATGCAAGACCTATGCACTGTGCATGCTCTACAGAAATGCGCGCCCGGCTTACGACTTGCTCGGAAGCTTTTGCATCGCCAACACAAAAAGCTTGAAAAAAAGCAACTGCTTGGGCGGTTGTTGCAAGATGCATAGGGTTCATGGCACCGGTGAAGGCGAGGCTGCAGTGCGCA
>JAYWGD010000509.1:0-4124 GCA_043778435.1 Myxococcales bacterium
GCCGTGAAGCACAGGAAAAACAGCATCAAACGGCTCCGCAAGCAAGCGCGCTACGGCCGCGCGATCAAACTCGGCGAGCACCACCTCCACGCCTTTGGACGCCAGCGCTTCAGCAACGCCCTGCGCCGAAACGCGACTGACTGCCGCCTCGGAAGAAGGCCCTCCTTGCAATACCAACACACGAATCAAAGCGCACCCGATTGCGACAGGTCGACCAACTCCAAGCCTAGCTCCGCTGCAAACGCAAACACCTTTGGGTCTCGATAAAACTCGCCAAACACAATGCGCACGACACCGGCATTGACCAGCAAGCGAAAGCAGTTCCAACATGGAGACGCCGTGACGTAGGCCGTGGCGCCTTCGATACGCACACCGTTCTTCGCGGCCTGAACCACGGCATTGGCCTCGGCGTGCACCGTGCGCACACAGTGGCCATCTTCCATCAGATGGCCCACCTCATCGCAGTGTTTCAGACCGCGGAGCGAGCCGTTGTAGCCCGTGGCCAAAATGGAGCGATCGCGCACCAGCACAGCGCCCACATGTTTTCGATCGCAGGTCGCTCGGGTCGCCACCTCGCGCGCGATGTTCATGAAGTATTGGTCCCATGTGGCCCGGGCTTCGGTTGGCGTGGCTTGGCTCATTGAGAAAACTGTTAGCGCAGGTTGCCGAAAAAACCCCAAAAATGAACGCTCGCCACGGACGATCTCATCAGCTCTTGCCCTTCATGCTCTGAGGCCGTGTAGACTGCGTGCAGAATGCGTGTCCCCTCCTCAACCTTGGTTCTCTGTTTGGCGCTCACTTCGGCAGGCGTAGCGCCCGCATTTGCGGCGGCCACTGGACCAGCTTCGGCCCCGCGCGAAACTGCCAGCACAAGCAACACGAGCAGCGTTGAGCTGCTCGAGAGCGCAGAGGATTCGTACGGAAAGCTCAGCTACGAAGACGCCAATCGCAGTGCCAAGGCCGCCATCAAAACGGGTGGACTCGGGCACGACCAATTGGTGCGCGCGTATCGCGTGCTCGCAACCACCCACGGTGTCTTGGATCACGAGAGCGAGGCCACCGAAGCCTTCGTACAACTGCTTGGCTGCGACCCTAGCTACACCGTCGACAGCGACCTTGGCCCCCGCATCTCCGTGCCCTTCAGCGGCGCCCGCACCTACTGGAGAGCGCAAGGCTACCAGCCCAGTCTCACCGCAAAAGTACAAACGGGACAGAACCGACATGGCACGATGCAATTGGTCGTCCGCCTGCCATCCAGAGTCGTGAAGCGTGTGGTGGTGGGGCAACGCTGGTCAGGCTCCGGAGACTTTACGTTGCAACCGGTGACAGCGCTTGAGTCCACCTTCGACATTCTTGCAGCGCCGGCGAATGCCACGCGCTACGACTATTATGTTCAGGCCTTGGACGCTGCGAACAATGTCGTCCTCGAAGCCGGCAGCGCCTCACTTCCACGCACCGTCCTGTTTGATCTCCCTGGAGGTTCAGGTGGCAGCGGTGGCGGCGGGTTTTGGTCCAGCCCTTGGGTCTATGTAGGAGGCGCAGTGCTGCTAGGTGGTGCAGCCACCGCATTCGCGTTTTCACAGCCACAAACGCCGACCAAAGCCAATTTCTCGCCCTTGTTGCTCTGCGGCGATGCTGCGTGCAAAGCACGCTAAACGCATCTGTGTTGTGACGATCGCGCAATGCACTCGGCGTGTCACCGATATTCCATGATAGAAAAAGTGCTACGTTTATGTCTCGACAAGATCTTGCGCAACGAGTGTTCGACGAAGTGCCGGGCCTCTCCAAAAAGCAGGCCGCACAACACGTCGATCTTGTCTTGGATTTGATCAGTCAAGCGCTCGCGCGAGGCGAGACCATGAAGCTATCGGGCTTTGGACAATTCGTGCCACGTGACAAGGCGGCACGACCGGGGCGAAATCCGCGTACGATGGAGGAGAAAGCCATCTCGGCGCGCCGTGTGGTAACCTTCAAAGCCAGTCCGAGCTTCAAGAAAGCAGTCGCCGGCGCCTAAGGATAGTTTTCGGACCGCCCGTGGCCAGCCCCGTGTTAAGGCCGGCGTCGAATGAAAGCGCATTGCTTCGCCGCCACACCGTTGTTTGCTGTCTACGCACTCTCTACTGCGATGACGTACACGCCCAATGCGCGTGCTGCCGAAGGCACCGTTGAGGCCCAAGCGGCGTCGATGGTGGCCCCCGCGGCAAGTGCTCCCGAAGTGCCAAAAGCGGGCGCGAAGACGAGCAGCGCGAGCAGCACCGGCAACGCGCAGAATGTCGTCGGTGACGCCGAGGTCTACAGCGACGATTGGTGGAGCCACGCGCGTCCATCTCTTGAGCTGCACGGCTATTTTCGTTTGCGTGGCGAGATGTTTCACAACTTCTCTTTGGGTCGTGTGGACGCCCCGGGAGGCAACAACGCGCTTTGGGATCCGCCCGCCGACACAGCCTACACGGACACCAACAGCACGCCGCAAGGGGCGTATGTGTGCGGCAGCGGCGCGGACCGTTGCGACACCAAACAACAGCGCTCGGCAAACCTGCGCCTACGTCTCTCGCCCGAACTCCACATTAGCGACAACCTCCGCGTTCTAAGTCAGATCGATGCACTCGACAACCTGGTGCTCGGCTCTACGCCCGACAGCGCCGGCGTGCGTTCGCTGGGCTCTTCAACCCAGAACACGCCCGCCAATTCGGTCAATTTTAAGCGCGCTTGGGCCGAGTACACCACCCCTATTGGCCAACTTCGCTTCGGGCGCATGCCCGCGCATTGGGGTTTGGGCATGGTGATGAATGCCGGCAACGGACTAGACCAAGACTACCAGACCACTTTCGATCGCGTGCAATTTACAACTTCATTGCGCGGTAGTGATGTGTACATCGGCGGCGCCTGGGACTTTGGTGACTCGGGGCCAACCTCAGCTCCTCAACGAGATGCCAACAACGGACAGCCGTACAATGTGGCCAACGGACCGAATTTGTCGCAGCTGTCGGTGTTCGTCGCCAAGAAAACATCAGTTGATTTGCAGCGTCTCAAGCTTGCCAAAGGTGAATGGGTGCTCAATGGCGGCCTGTACAACATGCTGCAGAGCCAAGAGCTTGCCGTCAGCGCCGATGGGCTCAACCGCAACAGCGTCAACGCGGGATTTGAGAGCCGAGACTCGCTGCTGATGACGCACGATTTGTGGGCGCAGTTCCTTCAAGGCAAATTCCGCTTCGAGCTGGAAGCCGCATGGACGCACGGCTACGTGCACAATCTTCCCAAGAGCACCTGGAGCCAAGACCCGAGCGATCGCACAGGCGTGAGCACCGCCGGGCTTGCCATCGAAGCGGACTATCGCCTTGTCGATGACAAACTTCGTCTTTCGTTTATGGGCGGCTGGGCCCAAGGCGATTCTTGGGCTCCCTCGCTCAAACGCAACTGCACCTCGGGCAGCACATCGTGCACCTCCAATGCCTTTGCCTTCAACAGAGGCTACAACACCGACCTCATCTTTCACCGCCGGCTGCTGGGCGGCGTCGATGGCACGTACTACCTGCGTCCAGGCGCCGACTACGACTTCGTGCGCAAACCCAATGGCCAGAAATTGGGCGGCGGTATCGCTCTGCAATGGGTGCGCGCTAGCGAATTCGTGCAAGCACCGGGGCGTAGCCGTGACTTGGGCGTCGAGGTCAACGCGCAGATTTACTTTCAGGCAAAAGACGGTGTGCTCAACGACGATCCCAGTAAAGTGGCGGGCTTTTACGCCATGCTCCAGTACGGCGCGTTTTTCCCAATGGGCGGCCTAGATGCGTTGCCCGGTCCCACGTCTGTTAGCACCAGCATGGCTCAAACCGTGCGTATGCACCTCGGCGTCGCTTTTTGAAGCTCTCCGACCTCGATTACCACCTCCCCGAAGATCGTATCGCGCTCGCGCCTCCGGCGGAGCGTGATGGTGCCCGCTTGTTGCATGTTGCACGCGATCAACTTGCAGACCGCATGGTTCGAGACCTTCCAACGCTCGTGCAGCCCGGCACACTTGTGGTTCTGAACAACACGCGCGTCATCCCTGCGCGGCTCAAAGGGCACAAGGTAGCCTCGGGCGGGCGAGTCGAGATCTTCCTGCTCTCAGACGCTTCGAGCCTTGA
>JAYWGD010000510.1:0-4123 GCA_043778435.1 Myxococcales bacterium
CGAAGGTAGGCTTTTGCCACGTAACGAAGCTCCGCCGCGGTCACGCGTCTGCATGCAGCGAGGCGTTTCCAGGAGGCCGCAGGATCGCCCAATACCAGCTCGTGCATGCCCGCTTGTTCAGCCTTGCCGGATGGCGTCTCCATACCTTGCAGCGAGCCTAGCTCGATGCGTGCAATCGCGCGCGCAAGCTCTGCTGGCGTGACCAGGTCTTCGCATACGCGCTGCAATTCTTTTTGGAGCGCGCTTGCTACTTGGTCTGCAGTGATGCCATCACGCGCGGTCGCGTTCATCTCAAACAACCCAGGATAGCGAAACGTGGACACCCAGCCGCGCACATCGCTGGCGATCTCGAGTTCGGCCACAAGGCGTCGGTACACACGAGAAGCACGACCTCCAAAAAGCACCTCGCTCAGCACGGTGAGGGCGATGTGATCCACGTCTCCCAACGCGGGCCCCTTAAACGCCAAAGCAAGTTTCTCATTGGGCGTGGTGCGCGTGATCTCGACCCGTCGTGCAGCGGTCTGAGGCGGCTCGGGAAAGCTCTCTTCTTCGGGCAACTCGGACGCGCTCATCGACCCGTATGCGGCATCGATTTTTTCTAAGATCGCGCGCGGTCTAAAATCTCCAGCGACCACCAGTACAGCATTGTTGGGAGCATAGTACGCCGAATAGAACGCTTCGCAATCAGCTGGCGTAAAGGCGCGAATGTCGCTCATCCAACCGATGGTGGGATGGTGGTAGCCGTGGTGCGTGAACGCCGTTTTGTAGAGCAACTCGCTCACCGTGCCGTCTACGTCGTCGTCCGTGCGCAGCATGCGCTCGTTGGCAACGACCTCGATCTCGCTTTTGACCTGCTTGTCTTTGAGTAGCAAATTCTCGAGCCGTTCGGCCTCGAGCTTAATGGCAAGGCCGATGTCGGCGGCAGGCAAGTTCTCGTAGTAATAGGTCCAGTCCATCCAGGTTGCGGCATTGGTCTCGGCCCCACGCGACTCCATCATGCGGTCAAACTTGCCGTGCGGAAGGTTCTTGGTCTCGTTGAACATGAGATGCTCAAACAAGTGCGCGATGCCCGTCTTACCGGCTTTCTCGTGCCTTGAGCCCACCCCAAACCAGCTTTGGTAGGACACCACGGGGGCCGTCTTGTCGACATGCAACAGCACGCGCAAGCCGTTGCGCCACACATAACGCTCGAAGGTGCCGCCGCCGAAAGGAATGGTCTCTACGTGGGTATATCGTGTGCTCACTGCATCGCAGACTACCACAGCAGAATCCTTGGGAGTGCTTCGCTCTCGCCCGAAAGTATGGCAAGACCAGCCGGATGAAGTCCACGCTCCAACTCTGGGAAGCACACTCGCGCGCGGCCGCATTTGCAGCGGTGGTGGTGGCTGCCTGCGCGCTCTATCTTTATGCGCAAACGTTTGATTTTGTGTGCGATGACGCCTTCATTACGCTTCGTTACGCCAAGCAATTTGCTGTGCATGGCGCGCCTGTCTATAACCTCAGCGAGAAGGTTGAAGGATACACCAACTTCTTGTGGATGGTGTTTGCGGCACTGTTCTTCAAGGTGGGGCTCAATGAGTTTCGCGTGGTGCATACGCTAAGCATGATTGCTGCCTTCAGCGTGATGGGCGGCGTATCGCTCCTTTGGCGCAACGTGAGGCTTGGGTCGCAAGCTTGGATGCTCGTGCCCATGGCGCTGGTGGGCGTGACCTCCACCATTGCGGCCTGGACGGGGGGCGGTTTGGAAAGCGTGCTGTATGCAGGCTTGTTGGCGTCGGGGTTGGGCCTTGCAGCGCGTGCCATTGGGCACGATGAATCCAAAGTCGCGTATGCGGCCGGAGCGTGTCTAGGCTTTGCATCGTTGACGCGCCCAGAAGGAGTCGTGCCGATGGCGCTCTTTGCTTTGCTCGCTCTTGCCATGAGGCGCAAAAAGGGATGGCCCGTGCTTTGGCGCGCAAGTGCTGCTTTTTCTGCCGTGTTTGTGCCGTTTTTTGTTTGGCGATTTGCTTATTATGGCGCGCCGCTGCCCAACACGTTTTATCTCAAGACGAGTGGTGTGGGCTCTGAGTTGCGCGCGCGTGGGCTCGAGTATCTGCGCTTGGCGCTGGATGATTTTGGCGCCCCCATCATGGTGATGTTGGCCGCGCTGTGCGTGCCTGCGTGCGAGATTCAGGAGCCAGAATCGCCAGAGGATGCGCGCGGGCGACGAGCGTTGCTCTGGCTGCTTCGCTTGAACGTGGCTTTTGTTTTGCCCTACGTGATGAGCGTAGGAGGAGACTTTCTCGCTCTGTATCGTTTCTTTGCGCCAGCGATTCCGCTGCTCGCGGTTGGCTTTTGCCTTGGTGTTTTGCATCTCAAAGTGATGCTCCCGCCAAGCGTCGGAGCCTCGGCCCGCGCGTGGTGGGTAACGGTTGTCGTGGTTGTCGTTGCTGGCGCCCACACCCTTCGTCAGTTGCAAATGAGCGAGACAAGCCTGACGCAAAACGACCCGCGCCAGGCTGCGGCCCACGTGGAGCCTTTGCATTGGACGGCTCTTTACGCCAAGCGTTGGGGGGCCATGGGGCGCTGGATCGCGGAGCATGCCAAGCCCGGCGATGGCATGGCCGTTGGTGCTGCGGGGGCGATGCCATTTTACGCGGGCCTTGAGGTGAACAACCTCGACATTCTCGGGTTGTGCGATGAGTACGTGGCCAAGCACGGTACGCTTGTGGGGTCGCGTCCTGGTCATCAGCGCCGCTCCCCGCTTGCGTACACCTTGTCGAAGCGCCCAGTGTTCCTGTTTGAAGGCGACTATGATTCCGACACCCGGCATGAGCTCAGCGTAGACCGCGCGTGGGAGTCACGTGGCTATGTATGGGCTGAGGCCACCGTGACGCGCGAACAGCATCACGCTCCATCGACTTTTTACTACTATTTCTTGATGCGCCAAGACCGGGCCTTGCAGCTTCGAACCTCGTCACATCTACGGTTTGCCGCGGCGCAAGAGCCAGGGTTTTA
The DNA here is from genome assembly GCA_043778435.1 of Myxococcales bacterium. GTDB lineage: Bacteria > Myxococcota_A > Polyangia > Polyangiales > Polyangiaceae > JAAFHJ01. Next base: position 2,998 of record JAYWGD010000510.1, read on the forward strand.
GCACTACTTGGTCTTGGCTTTGGCGCTGCAGCGAATGATGCACTGAATGTCGCCGCGGCAATAGCCGCACTTGTCGGTGCCAGACTTCACGATAGGCGCCCCTGGCGTGATAGCTCGATGAATGGGGCGTATGGCATGGCTCGGCGATGTGATCGCGGCATTGTGAGACGGGGGAAGTGACGCATCGCGCGTGATGGGCAGCGTTTGCGGACTTGCGACCGAAGCCAGGCTTCGAAGTGGCACAAGAACGGGTGCACCAAGGCGCGCCTTGGTACGTGCATGTTGCATGCGTAAATTGCCTAGGCTGAGTCCTGCCAGGACGGCGCACAGGCCCACAATAAGAGGAGCTGCAAAGCCAACCAATGGCAAGGCCGCACTTCGCTCAAGCGTCCCGCGCCGCAAACTGCGCATCCCTTCGAGGGCCGTCTCTGGGGCAGCGTGATTCAGGCCGATCAGTTTGGCCAGATCGATGGTGCCAGTGCTTTCCTTGGGAGACTGCGAATTCGGCATGATTTGAAGTATGAACGACAACGTGGCTTCGCGGCCAGCAATCATGCAAGCCTTGATTACCGGAGGCGCGCGCGCAGATAGCTCCATTGGCTTCGCAAGTAGCTTAGCGCCAACTGCAATGCCTGGCGCTCTCGCTTGCCGCCTCCCGTTCCAAGTGTACGGTTCGCGTAAAGCATACGTGCCTTGGTGCGTTGCAATTTGCCGCTGGAGGTCTTGGGAAGCGTGCCTGGCGGACATGGAACGACCACATCGACGCCAAGACCAATGGCGCCTTGAACTGCTGCACGCACCAGCGGCAAGTAGTGCTCTGAAAGAGCTTCTCGCGGCGCAGTCCTCGCGGCGTCGCACTCGAATGCGACCACCACCTCCGATGCGGCACCTTGCGGGTCATGCCCGAAGGCGATGACGTTGCCTTTGCGCACTCCATCAATTTGGCTCACGGCCCATTCGATGTCTTGAGGGTAATAGTTGCGGCCGTGAACGATGATGAGCTCTTTGATGCGCCCCGAAACGTAAAGCTCGCCGCCCAAGAAAAATCCCAAGTCGCCGGTGCGCAGATACGTTCCCGCAAACGCTTCTCGTGTCTTTTCTTCGTCATCAAAATAGCCAGTGCTTA
>JAYWGD010000511.1:0-4119 GCA_043778435.1 Myxococcales bacterium
TCGAATGCCCAAGCCCCGGCACGGCACAAAACCAAGATGGATTCTCCGCCGGACATCCCGAATACGCCTCGCAAACGGACTCCCCTGTCGCAACCATCGATCGTTGCGTGTCGCAGCCATTGACGTTTGCCCAATATCTCCCAGTCCAAGGCGCCTCTGCAAACACCACTTCCGAGTCCTGCATGCCGTGCAAAGCAATCGACGCCACAGGCTTCTGTCCCGGACAACGTGACACGCCATCCGCCCCTTTGATGCTCGTTGCATAAGGCGCTCCACCCGCGTTGCTCGCGATCGCAGTGACCCAGTTGCTCTGCTGACACGCCAGCAAATTCGCCATAAATCCACCGCGAGAATAACCAAACAGATAAACCGCGCGCGGCTTACGCGTTCCCGTAAACGAGCCATACACCGCGTTCAAGTAAGCTAGGTCTGCCGGGCTGCCCACATTGTTGGTGTCCCACGTGCGATCCGCGCCATCGAGATAGAGCACATGCGCCTGCGCAAACGCCAAGCGTTCCAGCGCCGCCCCCACGTAGGCCCGCATGCCCACCCCGTCTCCACCATCGCCGTGCAGGACCATCAGCAGCGGCGCGTTCGGCGGCTCGGTTCCGGTTCGAGCCCACAAAAAAGATCGCCCGCCGCCCACCGAAATACGATCGCTCGTCACCACGACCACGGGCTCGACGGGCCCGGCCTCGGCCACCGCAGAAGCGTCTGCGCGCGCGCCCACCTCCGTGCGTGTGCTGGCATCGGAAACGAGCACCACCGACGAATCTTGCTCAGGCAAAATGGCAGGCGCAATGGGGCTCGTCACCCGACTGCATGCCAAGGCCGCCACAACCGTCAGCATTGCAACAACCGGCTGCAATTTCATGGCGCCTCACAGAGCTGAAAGTCTCGCACGATAGGCATATGCTGCATACTGACGGCAAAAGAGTCTCGCGGCAACACGGGCGCAATCTCATCGCGAGACGCCATGTCCGACGTGAACACCAGACCGTGATCAAATGTCTTGCCGCCCAACGTCACGGCGCGCTCCATCTTCATCAGCGCAGGGCTCACAAAGAGATGGTCCAACGTCTTGCGCAAGTTGCTGCTGGTGCTTGGCCTACCGTCCATATTTTGCGGCAACGGCGCGGACATCGCCAAGAAGGCATCGGCCCCCGCCATGCTCGGCGACGCGTGTGCATCGTGATTGAAATCCCCTCCGAGCACCGCCATGTCATCGCTGCCGAGCGCGCCACGCATGTAGTTGACAAGCTCGGCTTCTTCGATCGCGCGCGGCCCGCCCTTGGTGCGCAAATGCACGCTTACTACGAGCAAATTCTTGGGCCCTGGCACATCGATGCGCGCCCACGCGTAGTCTCGATTCGCATTGGGCGACGTGTTGCGCCACTCGCCCGATGCCACGATGGGAAAGCGTGAAACCACGCCATTGGGAATGCTGGAATCAGACTCGACACAATGCGTGTATCCAGCACCAAATGCATTCTGCACGAATGCGTCGCGCGATTGTCCCTCGACGTTAAACTCCTGCAGCATCACCACGTCAGGCTTGAGCGCCCGAAAAATGCGAACCCCGGGCTCTTCGTAGGCCTGCGCATTGCCGCTGGTGATGTTCGCGGCCATCAAGCGCACGCGGCATGATTCCGCGGTGGAAGAGCCCGCCGCAGCCCCTTGCAAAGGCAAGACGGGATTGCCCGGCTTGGCCAGCGTAGCGTTCGGGTGCTTCGGGTGCCGGTGACGCGCAAGCGCCGACGCACCGGTTTCCGCTTGGACGGGCGGCGCCTTTTTGGATTTGCATCCCTCGAGCAAACACGACGCCGCGGTCACCAGCACAAAAGAGTCGCGACGATTCATTGCCGGCTGCAACTGAGCGCAGAACGCCCGACCTCCGCAAGGCAAGACTGCACGTGGCAGCACGGAGCATGCTAGGCCGTCTCGCACACATGCGCTTTCCTCTCATGCTCGCCCTGCGATATGCCCGCGCCAGCAAAGGCCACTTCGTCGCCGCAGGCACTTGGTTGTCCACTTTAGGTGTCGCGCTTGGCGTCGCGCTGCTCTTGGCCGTCATGAGTGTGACGGGCGGTTTCCGACATGCGTTTCGCGACAAGGTGTTGGGCGTCAACGCCCATGTGATTGTGCTCAAAGACATCGGCCGATTTTCCGAATACCGAGAGACCGTACGGCGCGCCGAAGCGGTGCCAGGCGTGGTTGCCGCCGAACCGTTTATTTTGAATCCAATGATGGTGAGCCACAACGGGCGCACGGCCACCGGCGTGTTGCTAAAGGGCGTGGATGGCACGCGCGTCTCCCAAGTTCTGGACTTGCCAAAGCACATGATCCGTGGTGATCTGCTACATCTGCGCAGAGATCGGCTTCTTACCCCAGAGCCGCCCGCAGCGCCTGATGGCGCAAAGAGTGCCGAGACTCCAAAGTCCAAAAGTGAGGCCACACCGGAGCCAACCCCAGGCGTCGACCCATGCACGCAAGACCTTTCGGGCTTGCCCATTCTCGAAGCGATTCGGGTGCGCACGCTGCAAGATGATCCAGCTTGCAAAGCCGCGCGGACTGCCGCAACCGCGCAAAAGCCCGCGCCCTCAATGCCCAGTTCTTTGGTGCCACAACAGGGCTACCAAAGCGCCCTGCCGGAGGACGATGTACTGCCCGAGGGCGTGGGAGAAAATCCTTGCGACGTCCCTGGAGTGCTGCCAGGTCTGGTCGTCGGAGCCGCTCTTGCGAAACAGCTCGCGGCCGATCTTGGCAATTGCGTGCAAGTGACTTCGCCACTTGTGGGCATCGGACAAAACGGTCAAGCGCCCGTGGCCAAAGCATTCCGCATCACGGGCGTATTTCAGGCGGGCTTCGACCAATACGACGCCAAGTTGGTGTACACCGATCTCTACGAGGCCCAGTCTTTTTACGACCAAGGCGACAGCGTCTCGGGCATCGAGATGAAGATTGCCGATATCGACGCCTCCGAAGAAGTCAGCGCAAAGCTGCAAACCGCTCTGGGCTCCAACGCGCTGCGTACGCTCGATTGGATGGAGCTCAATCGAGGCCTGTTTCAGGCACTACAGAATCAGCAGGTGCTGATCAGTACCGCCATGGGCCTCTTGGTATTGATTGCAGCATGCACGGTTGTGGCCACGCTCGTCATGGTGGTGCTCGAACGCAGGAAAGAGATCGCATTGCTCAAGGCCCTCGGCGCCACCGACGGAGACATCTTAAGAGTGTTCGTCTTGCAAGGCCTTGTGATGGGCATCGTGGGGACGAGCGTCGGCTTGGTGGGTGGATTTGGCCTGTGCCGCATCCTGGCCAAGTTGCATCTACCGCTCGATCCCAAGGTATACTTCATCACCCAAGTGCCCGTGCACGTGAGCCCCACCGAGTTCTTTGTTACCGCCATGGTTGCGCTGCACATCAGCGCCTTGGCCTCGGTGCTCCCTGCATTGCACGCGGCGTGGGGGCGCCCCGCCGCCGCGCTCGCTGGGCGCAGATAGCGACGACAGCGAGCGCGGCGGCATCACACGGCACTTGCCCAATGCCTTTCCTATCGGGGACCATAGACACATGCGTTGGACGGTACTCATCACAGAGGCGAACGGGGTCTCGGAGCCCGAGGTCGTCGTGCAAGCTCCCACCTGGGAGCGCGCGCTACGATTGGTGACCGATGCTCCCGGTGGCGGCTTTGCCGGATGGAGCGTAGAGCTCACATCGGACGGTTGGCGCATTGTCGACCCTGTATCTCGAACGAGATATTTTTTGCGGTCTGAAGGTCTAGGTTCGGGACAGACCGTGAGCATCGCGCCCCCAGCTCCTGCTGCGTCTGTTCCCGCATTGCCCACCGACATCCTACTCGAAGTGACCGCACCCAAACGCCCACTGCGCATCCCACGCACCAGCGAAATCACCATGCGACGTGCGGCGGCGACGAAAGATGCACCATACACGTATGTAGAGTCTGGTCTTTTGGTTCCGCTCGGAACCAACGAAGAGGAAGCGGAGGCCGCATTACGCGCAAAGTTCGACCAGTTGGTGAAAAGCCTCGCGCCTGGTGAACCTTTTCGTGTGGTGCTTGGCGCCTTCGACGAATACTTTGTAGGCACGCCGCACATT
>JAYWGD010000512.1:0-4114 GCA_043778435.1 Myxococcales bacterium
GCACAAAAACTCGCCACATTGACCCTTTTTGGTCGGGTCACACTTGGGTAAACATATTTTCTCTGAGCTGCTCAGCGCAACGCACAAGCCAGCTTCACCAGTGATGGTCGTGTCTAAGCACTCTTCGCTGCCATCGCAGCGCACTGTGCATGCGCCTACGGCACCGAACGTGCGGCATTGAGCGCCCACAAGTTCGCTGTCATCGCACTCTGCATTCTTTGTGCATGATGCACCTACGAGCGTACGATCCAGCACGCTCTGTCCGCCTTCAAGTGTTTCGTCCTCTAAGGACCCGTACAAAACAAACACATTCCAGATGAGCCACGCGCCCGATTTGTCCGATTGGCCCACACGCGGCGAGATCTCATAGATGGCCGCTGTGGCGTCGCTCTGCGGCGTCACGTTCACCCCATCGACACTCACGAACTCGATGCCCTTGCCATAGCCACGTGCCGTTTTGCCAAGCAACCGCGCGTCGTCGTAGGCCGCGCGCAACTGCGCGCCCAAGCAGTCCAACTGACGATCTAACCCACCCAAGGCAACATCACAGGTTTGAGGACCCGTGCAGCCGCAATCGAAGGCGTATTCCACGCTTGCCGGATTGCTAACCGGATAGCGTGGCATGCCAACAAGCCCGCGCCGCGCTTGAAGAATCGCGAGCAATAAGCGGGGGGTGACACGGTACTTGGCAGAAGCACTGAGCAGACCGAAAGAGGCGACGTAGCCGTTAGAATAATAGGTCGCCAAAAAGCTGCGACGGCGCGAGCCTTTGTAGGGCGTATGAGTCAGGAAGCTGTCGATACGACCGAGCGCCGCGGAAGATTGGGTAAATCCCTCATTGGACAGAAGGTTCCCCGGTTCGAACTCACCGCCCAAAGAAACTCTGTCCTCATCCACCGCCGCAGCCGTGGTGTCACATGCGCTGCTACCCACCAACGCAGCCAGCAGCAGCAAAACAGAACACACGCTCACACGAGACAAACCTCGAGGCCGGTGGGTCGGGTTCGTTTTGGGCTCGGACAGGGATTCAGCCATCAATGGCAAAAGACTACCGGACGTTGAGCGGAATGGTGAACCAATCGGTGCCGCCTCGGTTGTCTTTGACAACGACCCACATCGAACCAGACTTGGCATCGGATTTGGCGCGATACTTGTTTTCGCGGCTTGTGACTTCACCTTCACGCGCGTCAAAAAGCAAACGGGCGTCGCTGTCGAAGCGGCCAGCGCTTGTGTAATAGGTCGCCCAAACCACTTCCTTCAGAGGTATGCCATCGGCCGCTTTTTCATTGCTGTTGAGCTCTTGACTGCCAGCTTTCATGACAACGTCAACCTTTTGCTCTGGACAGTCTTCGGCGTCACCCGCCGAACATGGAGCAACGGTGACCCCTTGCGAAACATCGACCGTTGCCCCGTTGAACACAAGGTGATCGATGATCGGGTTGGCATTTTTTCGGTTTTCATAAGCAAAAACCCTTGTGAACCCGATCACATAGTCGTCAGGCCCCAACGGTGTTCCCGCTTCGTCTACGCACGCCAGCGGCACTGCTTGAGGCCCCAAGCTTGTGTCAAAGTCCTTGACGAGCAGACGCCCCGCACAGGCGATGTTGAAAACGAACGCTGTGCCGTAAGGATCCGCACTGCCCGGCTTCGCGCGCAACACATCTTCGGGCATGGTGAAGCTGTACGAGGTTCCGTTCGGCAACAACGTGGCCAAGTCTACACCGCGAGGCAACGCCCCTAATGGGGAAGTGGTTGCGCCTCCAGCGCCACGCGTCGGCGCAAAACAATTGAAGTAGGCGTCGGCGCGAGGGTTGGTGCAAACAAAGGGGAACCAAAGAACTTTGAGTGGTCGAGTGGTGTCTTTACGGCCGTCTGCCACCAGCATGTCGAGCTGAACTCGCTCTCCTGGCTTGGCATAGGGCTTGTCGGCGCGCGCCGAAAGAATACGCACTCCTTGCACCATATTTTGAGGATCGAACTCGGAGCCGCCGATGCAATCAAGGCGGCGACCGCACCCGCGAAGAAAATTGATCTCGTGTTCACAGCTCACCTCGCACGCCTAGACTTGGAATAACGGGCAGACCCGCGCCGTACTGACGTTGGGTAGAATTGTAGTTGTAACTTACACTTTCTGGATTGCTCTGATTGGTTGCATTCTGCAAATCCAAGTAGGCTTTGAGCGTCCAAGATTTGTAAACCCAAGCCTTGTCGACGCGGATGTCCACCTTTTTAAACATCGGCAGGCGCTCCCCAAAGGGAGGAAAAGATATTGGGTTGTACGTCCCGACGCTCTCGTCGAAAAACCCATATTGCCGAGGCGTCGTCATGCTGCCAGAGACCAAGCGCAAAGAGGCCCCAAGCTCCCAGCCTTTGCCCATGCGATAGCTACCTGTTGCGGTAAGTATGTGGGTTTGATCGTACTGAAAAAGCCGAAGCGGATCGGCGTCTGTGTTGCGGCGCATGCTGCGTGACAACGTGTAGGCCAAGAAGCCGAAGAAGTGATCATCTGGCTTGTAACGCACAAGAGTTTCAAGACCCATTGAGTAGCCCGATCCTTGGTTGCCCAAAGTAGGCACCACCAGGTTGTCCAGGTCGCGATAAAATCCCTCTACAGAGGCCTCGATCTGCGGCGTCAACTCGCGCTCTACTCCCACTGTATAGTGCACCGCTCTGTTGGACGTGATGCCCGTCTGACCGAACACCAAATTGGTGTCTTGGGGCTGCGGCGTCTGTCGGAAAATGCCGATGCCGCCCTTGAGCGTGGTGCGCTTGCCTGCGCCGTAGTTGAGATCTTGGCGCGCAACAAAGCGCGGTGCGGGATCCCAGTTCTTCGTCTCCCTGGAGTAGTCCAAACGCGCTCCCGAGACGATGCGACTGCCCTTCCAAGGTGTGAGCTCGAACTCTGTGTAAAGCGCAGGCCTGTAGAGTGAGCTGTCCTCGTTCAAGGTGAGAGGCCTGCGCGCACTGAAAGGACCCGAAGGAGGCTCGCCGGGCGTCGCGATGGGCGGGAGGCGAATCGAGATTGAGTAGGGACTGTAGAGCCAATCAATGCCGGTGTTCATGGTCACGCGACGCGACAGTTTGTGGGTGACTTCGGAGCGCAACGACAGCGGATGAGTGCTCAACGTAAAATAGTTGTCTCCCAACGAAAACTCGACGGTATCGTTGCCGTAGGCTGCGGTCGTTTTAAACTCCGTGGCATCCGAGAGCTTGTACTTGTATCGCGCCTGCAAGCGCCAAAACGACGTCGATAGCCCGACACCACCGGTGAGAGCAGGCTCCGAGCCGCTCGTATTTCTCAACAGCAGCTTGAGGTTGTCGCTGGATCCAAAAAGCGCGAGACGGAAGTCGTGCTTGTCGTCCCAGTTTTTCTCGAGCACTGCTTGACCATCATAATACACTGGCGCCGCAGTGACACTTGAGCCCGCGGCCTCAAGCACCGGCCCAAGCCACACATCCACCCACGAGCGACGCCCCGCAACCGCAAATCGCCAGCCCGACTTTCCGATGGGTCCCTCCGCCAGGGCACGCGCGTCGATGAGATCGATTTGCCCCATCGCATGCAAGCGATCCGACTTTGGCTCGCGCAAGCCCACGTCCACGATGCCTCCCATCGCGCGACCGTATTGCGAGCTAAAGTTGCCGGGGTAGAAGTCCAAACGCTCCACCATCTCCGTGGGGATGACCGAGCTCAGACCGCCAAAATGATAGACCAACGGAATGGGTGTACCATCCACGTAAACGGTGGTGTCTTGCGGCGCAGCTCCTCGCACAATGAGCAAGCCCGCCAGGCCCGGCGGACGCGCTACGCCAGGCAAGTAGGTAATGGCACGCAACGCATCGCCGCCAGTACCTGGGATGCGCGAGAGCTCGCGCTGCTCGAGCGTCCGTTTGGTCACCTCGCGTGCGGGGCGCTTCGAGCGCGCGCGCACGGTGAGAACCGCTTCGTCGCTTCGCGCTGCGGCCTTGGGCACGGCCTTCAGAGACAGGCGCACCACCACCGCTTGTGACTCGCCAACGCTTAGCTCGATTGTGCTGGCATCGGCATCCACAAACCCTTCGGGAGCCGTCACTTGCAACGTATAGCGACCTGCGGGCATCTCTGACGGATACG
>JAYWGD010000513.1:0-4113 GCA_043778435.1 Myxococcales bacterium
GCAGGGCTTATCAATGCACAGTGCATGCATTGGCAGAGGCTGCGCAAATAGGGGTACGAGTAGATGCCCGTCTGGTGACCATCGAACCAGACAAGGCACAACGCATAATTGCCGATGGGCTCAATGCGATCGATCTCCAACTGGTGCGCACCGGGGCTGATAAATCTCACCGGGCCCTCGTGCCCTTGGCAACCCGCACATGGGCAGTAGCCTCGGAGCACTTCGTGAGGCAAGACCGACACATGGCCATCGGCCCACGTGAGCTCCGTGCTCTTTGCACCGCGCGGAGATTTGACCTTGGTGCATCGAAAGGCAAGCGCACGAGACGCAGATGTAGAAGGCAGACTCATGGTGAGGAACCTACCACGCCTTCGCCAGGAGGGCGCGTCTCTGCACTTCCGCGTGCGTGTGCACGAAGGGCCTCCGCAAGCATCGTGTGCAGCACGGTCAGCTCCTGGTTGGCCGGAGCCTTGTGGGAATCCGGCGCCGCAAGCCACGCCAGCGACGTGCCCCACACAAGCGACTGGCCCGAAGCGCAATGCCTGCAGACAATGCCGCCGCGCGCGCCATCCACATACGCGGCCCGAGAAGACGCGCGCTCGCGCCCACAGCTCACGCAATGCCCCGTCTCAAACGCATAGCCAAGAACCGCCAGCAATCGCGCGCGTGCCTGCACTTCTTCACTTCGCACGAGCGATTCCTCGAGGCCCACCAGTGCATCCAACGCCTGCACCACCACCTCGTAAAGAGACTCGTCGGCGACCCCCGGCCACAAGCTATCTCGCACCACACGCACCCACGCGCCGGCAGCCTGCAACGTGGCCTCGCGGCTCATGAGGTCGTCGCGCGATCGCACCATCTGGCAACTAAGCAAGCGCGCGACGTCACGTTCTCTCAGGCCCAACTCGCACTGATAGCTGTGCAGCGGCTCCAACGCATCCTTGGCACTGCGCGCCGCTTGTCGCACCGGCACACGCACCGTTTGCACGCCATGGTCTCTGGTGAGAAGCGTGATGAGGCGAGCATCGTCACCCACGGGCACAGCCCGCAGGACTACGGCCTCCGTGTGCACGCGCGTCTCAACCAAACGGCTGCCACGGGCATTGGCCACTTAAACCGCGCGCTGCACGCGACTTGCAGACTGCATCGCCATCTCCCCGGGCAAGTCCTGTCGACGCGGCTTAAACACAATGGACATCGCCAACGTGAAAAGCAGGAGCAAAAGCACGGACGCAATGGCGACCCCGAAACGGCCCTGCGAAGCGTCGGAGCCCCGAGCCGTCGTCATCACCATGGGCCCAGACGTGCGCTGCCTGCGTGCAAGCACGTAACGCGACACCACCGCATCGCCACTGAGCCCTACGGCCGATGCGTAGCCGCGCAAAAACCCACGCACATACACATCTCCGGGCAACTCGTCGAAACGATCGGCCTCCAGCAACACGATGGTGCTCGCCGAAATACGCGTGAGACGCCCCACCTCCGCCACAGACATTCCGCGTAGCTCGCGGCGCTCTTTTAGCGTGGACCCAATCGTTTTTTCGCTCAAGAAGCCTCCGTTGTCACACGGGCGCGCAGGCCAACTGCCCGCGCGCTGCAAGCAGTGCCGGACGGCGTCTTGGCCCCCAAGTCGGTACAGCGTTTAAAGTCCGACAGCGCACCACGAAGGTCCTGCGCCTTCTCCCGAACCTCACCCCGACTTTGCCACGCCTGTTGCATCGCTTTGCAATCGGGGCTGTCCACATCCAATGCACGCGTAAAGCTCTGATCGGCGTGCGCCAAGTCGCTCTTCTTTGCGTAAGCAACCCCCAAGCGAAAGTACCCCACACAAAACTTCGGCTGCACCACGGCCTGGGTCAGCGAGTGAATGGCGCCGTCCAAATCACCCAACTGCACCTGGGCCCACCCATAGTTGCCCCAAGCCAAGTGCGAGGCAATGTACGACGGGTCTTCGGTGAGCGGCTTGAGCACCGTCATTGCTTCCTTGTATTGTCCACGCAAAATCAAGATCTGCCCTAGCAGATTCTTGGCGTCTTTGAGCTTGGCGTCTGCCTCAACGGACCGACGTGCAAAAGCCTCGGCCTCACCGATCTTGCAGTCTGGCGCGCTTAGGCCTTCGTCACCCAAGCAAAACGCCGCGTGCACGACGGAGACAAAGTACAACGCCTTGGCATTTTGAGGGTCAAGCACCACGGACCGCCGCGCATGATCGAGCGACACTCGCCAGTCGCCGCGATAAAAGACCTCACGGGCCATGTCGTACTCGGCCTCCGCTTGCCGCGCCGGGCCTGAGGCCGTTTGGCTCGCGCCACACGAGGCCAGCATCACCAGAGCCACGGGGGCGGTGGCACGGTGCCAGATAGACATGGAAGGGATTTGCAGCATAGGAAGTTGGCCGAGCCTGCGCAGGCTAGCATCCATCAACAGGTAGCCGTCCATAGCGCGCTGCGCCCAAAACGGTCAACGCGCAAATAATTCGCACTCTTGAACTCGCTATCGGACGGGGCTGCCTTCTCAACGCGACCTGAGATACAACTTATGCATGAAACGCCCGAGCCGAAACGCGTTGCGTGCCCTTGTTGCGGCGCTCGTCCTCCCTCCGATCGCTCTTGTGGCTTGCTCCAAAGACGAGGAGCTCGCCGGTGGTGGCGACCCCGGAGAATGCGGACCCACCGGGCCCAAGCCTGGCGATCGCTTTGTAGGCGGCAACCCAGACGGGCATGCCGACCCTTTCGGGGCCAAAGCCGCCAAAGCCGCACGGGCCGGCCGAGTCCGCGACGCAAGCATGGCCGTCCTCGGGGAGAATCCCAAAGGGCGCGTGCTGCCAGGCGACTACGTACTGGCCAATGAAAAGGTCGCCGTTTACATCTCCGGACGAATCGTCACCGACGGCTCGTTGGGCTTTGGCGGTAAGATCGTCGCAGCATCGCCTGTGGGCGACGATGGCCGTCCGCTGCCCATCTCTGATTATGGAGAGACGCTTATCGGCTTCTCGCGTCAATCACTTTTGCCAGACTCCATCACGGTGCTCGACGACGGCTCTGCAGGAGGCCCCGCCATCGTGCGCGCCACAGGCAAACTGGCCAACGTGCCCATGATTGATGGAGCGGCCGCATTGCTCAACCGCGAGACCGATCTCCCCGCAGCTTTCGATTACCTGCTCTATCCCGGCGAATCAAAGGTCCATATTCGCGTGCAGCTTGCAAACATCCACGACTACAACGAGAACTTCACAGACCAATTTATCACCGGCTTCCTCCATGTCTCGCGCGCGCAGCGATTTGTGCAAGCAACGGGGTTTGCAAGTCGTGAAACCGCGGTCCCGTGGGTTGCATTGGACACCCCGAGCATCGCTTATGGTTGGAAGCCTCTAAACGGTTTGCTCACGCCGTCCATACGACTTGGAGGCATCGACGTGTTTAAAGCGGTGCCACCGAAACTAGAGGCCTGCGGCAAAACGATGCTCGAGATCGCCGAGTTGCATATTGCACCCACCTTAGATGCGGTCATTGAGTCCGTGTCGGAAGGAACGAGCAAAGAGGCTTTTCGAACGGTGAATGTCAACGTGACCACCACCGGGCCCAGCTCCAGCAAATTGCCGGTGGCTGGCGCATATGTGCACTTTACAGGTGATGGAGAAGTGTATTTGGTCCGCGCTCAGACCGGCGCCGATGGCACGGCAAGAGTCCGGGTCCCCGCAGGAGCCGCCAAGGTCTACGCCAGCACCGCAGGGCGCGCTCCCGTCTCCGCCGCGATGCTCGACAACAGCACCCAAGTGGCGCTCGACTTTGCGGCGCCCGCACGCGCCACATTGGGTATTACCGAGGGCAGCACCCGCATTCCAGCGCGCGTGCAGTGGTTACGTGCAAATGCCAAGCAACCGCCGTCGTGGGGTCTGCGCGAAGAGCGCGGTGCCCGTGTCCTTGTAGACGACAACACGGGCGACACCGACCCAAGCTTTGCCCTGGACGCGGGCGAGTACGACTTGGTCGTTACCCACGGCAACAGCTACAACGCATTTGCCCAACGCGTCACGCTGGCGGCCGGTAGCGCCAGGCTTTTCGATGTGGCCATGGTGCGCGCGGTGGAGCGCACCACAGAGATGTGCGAGAT
>JAYWGD010000514.1:0-4110 GCA_043778435.1 Myxococcales bacterium
GTTAACAGCACCATCACCGGCGCCTCCGACACCGGGAGCTCGCGAAACAACCGCAGCCCGTGCTCCAACTGAGTCGCATCAATGACCATCACCAACACACTGTCGGCGGACTCTGCTTGCGTCGCCAAGTACTGCCGCGCGATGGCCTCGTCGGTCTCGGACTCGGCCTCTGCACGAAGCGTGTAGACTCCAGGCAAATCGACCACGGTCACCCTCTCACCGTCGGGTGACACCACCTCTGCTTGCAATGCAGAAACGGTCACGCCAGGGTAGTTGCCCACGCGCGCCGCACCTCCAGTGAGTGCATTATACACGGACGATTTTCCTGCGTTGGGGCGCCCAACCAACACGACAGATTTCATCGCCTATCCTCCAGCAAAATCTCGTGTGCGAGATCCACCGAGAGTCCGCACTCTAAACTCTCGTCGACGCGCACATGCAAAGCACCGCGGCCGATGCGACGCAAAAGCAGCACCACCGAGCCCTGCAGCACGCCCAAATCCGACGCCGCACCCTCCAACGGCAATGTCGCAACGCGTGCCTGCTCGCCCACCTGCAGCTCCGTCAAACGACGCATCGAACGCGCTCCCCATGAACAACGAAAACACCCCTCTCCGCGGATGCGGGAGGGGTGACCAAGCCCTTGCGGGCACTGCTCACTCTGCGGCTTGCAGCACGGCCGGATACACAGAGACCTTCTTCTGGCTCTTTGAGTACCACTCGTACTTCACGACGCCCTCGATGAGGGAGAAGAGCGTGAAGTCACGACCCATGCCGACGTTCTTGCCGGGTTTGACCGTACCACCAACCTGGCGGATGATGATGTTGCCTGCGAGGACGGCCTCGCCGCCGTACTTCTTTACGCCACGGCGTTGCGCGTTTGAATCGCGACCGTTGCGTGTGCTGCCTGCGCCTTTTTTATGTGCCATGGTTTTCTCCTCAACCGGTGATGCCGGTGATTTCCAATGCAGTGAAGGGCTGACGGTGACCCGCCTTGCGACGGTAGTTCTTTCGGCGACGGAACTTGAAGACAATGATCTTCTTTGCACGGTCCTGAGCGACCACTTTGCAGTCGATCTTGGCGCCTGGAACCAGAGGTTTGCCGACTTTGATCGACTCGCCACCAATCATCAAAACGCAATCGAGCGTGAGCGAATCGCCCACGTTGGCAGCCAACTTTTCGACGCGGACCACGTCTCCCTTGGAGACGCGGTACTGCTTTCCGCCTGTTTTCATCACAGCGTACATAGAAACCCTCTTTGGACTTAGAGACCAACATCAAGCCACACATGGCGGCTGAGGTATGGCGGGGGGCTCTCGCCCGATTGGGCGGGAGGGTCCCTGACTATAGTCGGACCGTCCGCGGTGTAAAGCGTTTAAAGACTGCGAACGATCCGAAGTGCAATGAGGAGGAGCATCGCACCCACCACCGAGCCGATGAATCCGGCCACGGAGCCCCCTTTGTAAAGGCCCAAAGCTTGCCCCAAATAGTTGGCGACGAACGAGCCCGCAATGCCCAGCAGCGAAGTCACGATGAAACCGCCTCCATCACGGCCTGGCATAAAGAACTTGGCAACCGCCCCCACGAACAACCCCACAATCGCCACATAAAGATAATGCATCATGGTCGCCTCACTCCTTCTTGTTGAGCGGGAGCTCTAATGTCCGCCTTTGGTGCTGTCATCGACTTTTGCGGGCGCAGAACTTTGAGCGGTGCTCGGATTGAGCACAGCCATGTAGGCGTTTGCGGCCTCAGCTTGCCAAGCGCCTGGCGCGCTACGCAACGCAAGCAGGCTGCCCTTCTCCCTCATGAAGGCCAAGATCCGGATGGCATCTGCGCTTTTGGAGGCATCGGTATGGTGAGCGTCGTTGTAGAGGCGCACGCGAAGCTGATTGCGATTGATCGAGTGGGGGCCCTTGTCGAAGTCGCCCGACAACGCATCGATAAGCACCGAACGTGGCCAATCTTGCAAGACCTCGCCCAACCGAACGCGCCTCACGGCTTCGGCGTTGCGCACCCAGCGGGCGAGATCTCCGCGCTGATAGCTGAGCTCCGTCCAACCCAAAAACGCACCCGCATACGCGAGCTTCAGCTCTTCGATTCCATCCGGGCTGTCGGCGTAGGACTGCACCGCTTCGCGCGCATCGCTCTCTGTTCCACCCACGATGAGCGCAAGCGCGGCATCGGTGCGCACACTCTTGTCTTTGAGGAGTGCTTTGAGCTTCGGCTTCACGTCACTCATGAGGCCGGGCAAGCCCAAGACACGCCCAACCTGACGGCGGACCTCCAAGTCCACATCCGATCGCAAGAGCGACGCAAAGGTATCTGCCGCGCGCCCCACAGGACGCTCGAGCAGAGATCGCATGTAGAGCGCACGTGTAACGCCGTCGGCGCCCGAGGCTTTTGCGAGCCCTGCCGCTTTTTGCGCCACGTTCACCAAGTCGGCTTCGGTCGCGCACCAGCTTAGCGCGCGCGCAGCACTGCCGCGTGCAGCCTCATTCTGGCGCGGGTTCTCGAGCACCTTGAGCAATGGAGCAAAGCCTCTGGGGTCTCCCCATTGCGCCATGCCATTGGCGCCGCCTTCGATGATGCCCGTCATGCTGAGCGCCAGCGTGGTAATGCCGGCACCAGCGAGTCCCGCCATGCTGAAGTCGTAGTCTTTGCTCGGGCGAAGAGCGACGCTGCGCTCGAGAAGGCTCCAAGATTGGGTGTCCTTCGCCCATCCAAGATAGCGAAGAGCGCTGCGAGAAACGCTCCAATCCGATGGGGTATTTTGCGTTCCCGATTCGGGCAGTTTGGATTTGGGTGCAGACCACACGCGAAGTTTTGGCAGCACTTGGGAGGACCCTGCGCTGACCAGTGCGCGCAAACCGGAAGCGATGGGCTCCGGCTTCTTGGTGACCCACTCGAGAACGGGTTTCTCGATAGCGGCGAGCACCTGCGCTTGCGCCTCCGGATGCACCATCGCAAGGTCGGCGATCATCCGTGCAGCAACCACGCGCTCGTCGTCGTTGCGGCGATGTTCGGGATCGTCTGTTTGGGTATAGAGCGTCTCTGGATTTTGAGCCATGCGCCATGCGAGCAGTGGCAACGCACGCAAATCGCCCACCTCCGCCATGCGAAACGCGGCTTCCGTTTTAAAGTGCGGCTTGGGTTCGCTGGCCACATAAGGCACCAACGCATCGCCGACACGCGGATCGCCGATGGCTTTGAGCATGTCAAAAATGACCTGACTGCGCACCTTGTATCGCTGCGGGTCTGCAGGGCTCACTGCGCGAAGTGCAAGCACCAAGCCGCGCGCACCATCGCCGTCGCGCAAGGCCTCAAGAAACTTCGGGCGCGTCTCTTGGTCGGCGCGGGCAAGCGCATCCAGCAAGGCCGCCGTCGCATCATCTCGCCCCAAACGCCCCAAACCGACGGCCGCCTCACGCGCCACTTCGATGTCTTTGTCCTTCACCAATTCGATGAGCACCGAGGCGAACTCGGGCTTGGCTGCACGCGACAAAGTGGTGGCCACGAGCTGACGCACGCCGGAGGCCGGGTCGCTCTTTAGGGCCGCCAGTTTGTCGAGCGTGGTGAGCCCCACAAGAAGCTCCGCATCAAAAGCCGAAGCGCCATCGGCATGCTGAATGTGGGTGAGGTGCCCAAGCTTGTATTCTGCAAATATTGCATCCCACGATGAGTTGTCGCCAAGTGTGGCGAGCGCCCAAGCAATGAGCGGCTTGTCGCCTTGGTCCGACTCTGAAAGGGCTTTCTGAAGTGCTGGAACCGCGCTTTGCGCTGCGGGCCCCAAGTCGAACACCGCTTGAGCCGCCGTGCCGCGCACGCGATGGTCCGCATCGGACAGTGCCGCGATGATGGCGGGAACGCCGGAACTGTCCTTGTTCCAACCGATTTCTTGAAGGGCCTCCATACGAACCCGCGGCCCAGAAGTCGCCGCCGTGGCAAGTTCGCGCCAGCGCGCCGGGGCCTTGTCGGAGGCCATCGAGCGCACCTGCTTGAGGGTCTCGATCCCCTGCTCCACGCTCGGCTTGTCGGACTCCCCTTTGAGCGCGAGAGCACCAAAGCCCGCCGCCCCAACAACGGCGATTACGCCGACGATTTTGGCC
>JAYWGD010000515.1:0-4100 GCA_043778435.1 Myxococcales bacterium
CTTGGGCTTGGGTACGGCGCGCGTAGGTCATGCGGCAAACACTGAACGCGCGAGCAGTGCTTGTCAAGCCACCACGAAGGTCTCAGGTGCATAGGCAGAAGAGTATAGGGGCGCATGTGCTGTATGCAACGTGGCGTGCTAACCTTGGCGTGAACTCACGGGGGGCCGCTCCGGATATCACGAGGGAAACGACGCTCCAGGCGCGGCGGCTTCTTCTACTCTGCGTAGACCATGGCTTCGCTGCGGTGCATAAACAGGAGCGCATCGAAGGTGTTTTTGGGTACGAACGACACAAAGCCCGCCATGGTGTCCAATGAGTAGGTCTCACCGCTTCGTTCAGGTTTTGTCGCTCGAGCGCTCGAGCGCTCCACGTGCGCGTTGTGGGCCAAGAGCACCGTTCGTCCGCCCGCGGCGCGCACTTTGGATAGGCCTTCTTGAGGTAGCCGAACTGCGCATCGGGCGAGTCCGCGCAAGCGCGTGCCGTCTCGTAAGCGCCGCAGTAGCCATTGGGCAAGAAGTCGAGTGCATCGCGGTGGTCACGTTGCCGCCTTTCGCAACGTACTGCGTGAGTGGTGTGGCACTTCGCCAAGGGGTCTCGAGCATCACGGTCCGGAATCCCTGAGTCTCGACCATGCAGCGAATGGCGCGCGCGCACGGCATGCGCGCCTCCGGTGGTGTGCCAATTCTCGCCTATCCCCACCGATCTCGGCGCCCTCGAGCAACGGCTTAAGCGGAGCCAAATCGCCATTGTCGGCCGCGAGGTGGTCGCTGTCCAAGGACCACACGCCCTTGGCGATCTCCCGGGTTTCTGTTGCCGCATCCGCTTGCGGGCCGGCATCCGCAGTGACGCTGGCATCCGTCTGCGTGGCGGCATCCGAGGCCTCAGGGCTGCTCGGGATTCCGCTGTCGCGCACGATGCTTTGGACCGGCGGCGCAGCTGCAGGGTCGACGCTGCTGCATGCCCAGGACAGAAGTGTAGGAGCGGCCGATGCATAGAACGTTTTGCGCCTTCTCTTTGGGATAGCACCGCAATGACAACGCGCCAGAGGGGCCGATCGGCACCCTCACAGCAGTGGGTACTCGGGGTGCGCCTGTGGTTTCACGCCCGAGATGACGATCCTCGACCCCCACCATCACAAGCCTTATTCATTCATGCATCTTGCCCAGTCAAATGACGGGTTCGGTCTCATTGAGGGGCGCTACGTCCCGCCGTCCGACAGTCGCGTGTCCACCTCCACACATAGAAGGTGGTTGCTCGCGGCGCACGTCACGGTTCCTACTCCTCCCGAGGCCTCCACGTAGTCGCCGCTGCCGCCGTTTACGGCGCTCGAAGTCCAGTCGTTGCAGTTCTGATCGCCGCCGCTTGTACTGCCTCGCCAAAAGCGGAGCGCGGTGCCCGTGTCTCGATAGAGCGAGTCTCCATTTTGGTCGACGCTCAATCGGCGCTCGTCTAGCGGCGAGAGACCCAATCCGGCCAATGCATCTGGAGACGTTGAGAACACGGTGCCATAGGGCAATGCGCGCCCTCCAATGTGTGAACGAATGGGGCCGCTGGGGTTTGTCCCTGAGAACAACGCGATTTGGCTCTTGCCATCGATCAGGGCAACGAAACGCTTGCTCCCAAGTGGACTGGGCCCGCCCGTCTTTGTGGTGGACGCGTCGGCGAGCGCCTGACAGATACGATTTGCGCCTTCGATACCACCGATGTTGCCCGTTACTACACGGGGAGTCATGAACAGGTAAAAAGGTCGTGTCGCGATGTCGGCGTCACGAGTGGATTGCGCCGCGGCATCGCTCTTTGCTAATGCGCCGTCGGTCTGAGCGGGGCTATTCGGCGCGTCTCGGAACAACACGCTGCAAGCCCCGACTGGCAACGCGAGCAGCCATGAAAAATCCCAAAAGGCGAACCATCGGAGGAGCTTACGGCGTGACTGCTTTTGCCGCAACCAAGACCCGCAGCTCGCTCGCTGCGGCAAGTGCCCAAGCGTCGTTGTCGCTGAGCAGCGCAGCGTTGTCCACACTGCCTGCAATGTGCACGTTTTTGGTGCTGCGCCTGGGTTGCGCGATGGGAGCCGCAAGCGCGCCGGGGAGCTCTGACTCGCGGCGCAGCGCGAATGATGTGAGAGCGGATGCGCTTTGTTCGAAAAGGACATCGGGGACGATGCCTTGCCCTTGGATGTAGCGACCGGAGGGCGTGGTGTATCGCGCGATGGTGAGCGCCATGCCGCCGCCCGAAGGCAGAGGGACCACGGCCTGCACGGTGCCTTTGCCGTAGCTTGGCTCGCCCGCGATAGTGGCGGCTGCTGCGTCTTGCAGTGCGCCGGCCAAGATCTCTGCCGCCGACGCCGACCATCGATTGACCAGCGACACGGTCGGGATCCCGACCCACATTCCTCCGGCGCTTGCAGGCGTGGACTCGCGCATCGCTCCACGCGCGTACAATCGGACGATGTCGCCGTGCTCCAGCCACTCGTCGGCGAGGCTCGTGGCTTCGGTCACCAAGCCTCCGGGGTTGGCCCGCAGATCGAGCAAAATACCTTTTGGTTTGGGTTTTGGAAGCGACTCCCAGGCGCGGCTGATCTCTTGGTGGCAACCTTGTTGAAACGATCGAATGCGCAGATACCAAAGCTCACCCGAAAGGGTGTGCGTCACACTGCATGCAAAGTGCAATGAGTCGCGCGCAAGGATGAGTTTCAGTTCGGCCTCGCCGCGTCGGATCGAAAGCGTGACCGTGCGGCCTGCCTCGCCGCGCAGTCGACGGAGCATCTTCTCCGGGCCCTCAAGCTCGGCCGTGTGCCCATCGACGCCCACAATCTCGTCGCCCGATTGCACGCCCGCGCGCGCCGCAGGGCCTCCTTCAATCGGCGCAATCACGCGCGCGCGCCCACCGCGTAGATCCAACTCGACCCCAATGCCCACGCGATCTCCGCTGCTTTGCGCTTGGAGCTCGCTGAACTCCTCGGCGTCAAAGTACGACGAATGAGGATCCAACTCGGCAAGCATGCCGCGTACCGCGCCGCGGTAGAGACGATCTCGGGCCACAATGTCAGTGTATCCTGCATCTATAAGCGCCATCGCTCGCCCAAGATCTTCCGCCACGCGTGTGGGGTCGTGCGCGCCCCTGCGTGCGGTTCCGCCGCAGCCCATTGCGACCGCGAGCGCAAGGCTGAGCGCCAAGCCCAACTTTCCAACCTTGGTGCTGAACGAAGTCCTTGCCATCGCCTGCGCACCGTGGCGTACAATGACCTACGATGCCAAGGGGTTCCCCCTTGTCGCACACGAATTTTGGCCAGCCTAAGGAACACCACCCATGTCCAATGACAAAGACTCCGTCTCGAGCATTCGCGATGCCGTGCGCACCGACAAGCGCAAGCAAAGTCTCTACTTCCCCGAGCTGATGCTGCAAGAGATCAAGGACGAGGCCGTGCGGCTTGACCGTTCGCTCTCATGGGTTGTTCAGCGCGCTTGGAAGCTCGCACGTTTGGACATCAAGAAGCTGCCGAGCGTGAACGACGTTTCGGACGACGACGACGACGAATGAGTCGTACGGTTTCTCTTTACCCCATTCCTGAGGGTGAACGCGCGCGTACGGTGGTGGGTCACGACGGTACGCGTTTGTTCGTCCATGCGTTTGAGTCAGCAGCTCCTGCGCCAAAACTGCGTGTGTATTTGCAGGATGGTATCCTTTGCGATGGCTTTATCTGGCGCTATCTTTGGGATGCCATTTTGCCCTTCGTGGATGTCACCCATTGGCACTATCGCGGCCATGGCCGAAGCGCGGCTCCCAATGACGAGGACGCCATTGGCATCGAGGCCCACGCCGAAGATTTGATGGCCATTCGCCGCGATGATGGGGATGTGCCTTGCGTGCTCATCGGCCACTCCATGGGTACGCAAGTGTGTCTCGAGAATTTTCGCCGCTACCCGCGCAACGTGATGGGCATGGTTTTGCTCTCGGGCAGCTACGGCAAGATCACACATACCTTTCGAGGCTTGCCCTTGCTCGACATGGTGCTGCCAACCGTGATTGATTTTGTGGGCAAGCGCCAGAACATGGTGCGTGCGCTGTGGTCGCGATTGCCGCCAGAGTTTGCCTTCAA
>JAYWGD010000516.1:0-13604 GCA_043778435.1 Myxococcales bacterium
CCATACTATCGTCGATGGTCACCAGTTCGATGGATTGCCTGCGTGAGGGAACGACGATGGAGTCGTTGTCCCCGGACCCAACGTTTGACTTCTTCCCAAAAAGCCAGCTTCCCGTCAAGATTTCCATGGCGCGGCCGCTAGCGTACTGTCCATTTTGGTAGCCATTGTTGTTGCATCCCAAACCCTTACGATCTTCAAACCTCGGGGTCGCAAGGCCCGGAAATTCGAACAGGCGCTTCAGCGATTCGCAGAATGGAACAAAATCCCTGGTATAGCTACTATCACACATCGACGTTGTGGCCGGATCTCCCGCCGGTACGACGTCCGCAACCTCGCATGCATCGCCGCGGTAGGGCGTGTCGTGCATGCAGGTACCTACATGCTTCTCAAGCAGGCGCACACATTTTAAACCGGTCTTACAAGTCCACTTGGCAAACCCGGCGTCGCCAAGGCCGCAGTGGTTGCCCACGTCTCCGGGGGTGCCAACGGGGTGCTCGGCAAATGGTTCGAACACTGCGCCGATCACGTTCTTGCTGAGGGACAGGAGCGTCGCCCGTCGTGAGGGGACACTCTCTATCCAATGAGGCGAGACGCCCACTTCGATGGCCCCCACATCCCCAACGCTTGGGTCGTCGTTGCTCTCTCTGCCAACCACATGGAACCCCGCAAGGCTACGCGTTGTGTGACATCCTCCGCAGCTCATGGTGTCGAGCCGCCGCACGAGCGCGGAGGGGCTCGCAAGCGAAGGGAAACGACTTAAGTCGACCGCGCCAAGCTTCTCGCCTTCGGTTCCGAGGTACTTGGCAAACGGTCGGTTCGCCGCAATCGCTAGACCATATGGCGCACTCGAGCGGGCGCGTGTGGTCGTGAACCGATCGGGGATTTTTAGGGTTCCGCTTTCCACCTCCGGAAGATGCGCACGAATGTAGTCGCGCAGTGCATCCGCTTCCGTCGCCGAGAGATCCTCGCGGGGGGTGTTTTCAAGCGGCATTGGCGCTACCTGGCCTCCCTTGAGGTCGAACGCCCGGAGCGCATAGTCGAAGTGTCCACCCGACACGGGTTCTCGAAACATACTGGCCTGATAGCGAAGCAAGTTGGTCTCGATCCGAACCGGCGCGCCCAACGATCTCAATGGCCCACCCATGTAGTCTGCAGCTGCGTTGGTGCGGGCTCGATCAATCCATGATTGCGCGAGCGACGCGCAACCACCGGCGCTCTTGATGTTGTCAAACACCACGTTCAGCGTGAGCGGCAACCGCGCGCTCATGACGGGTTGCGTGTAACGGGGCCTGTAGATGAGGCGGGTCTCGCCACAGGTGGAAGAATTTCGGTAGTATTTGTCCATCCGATTCACCACCGCAACGAGCACGAAGGTCGCATTGGTCGCGCGTAGCCACTCCGCGGGAAATGTGCGTCCTGCGGTTTCCTCGAGCTTTGCGGGATAGAGCATCGGCAACGCTGGAGCGAACTGACGAAGGGCTTCCGTTGCGTCATTCGCCAACGTGGCGCTGATGGTCTTATAAGGCTCCGAGGCGGCCAGGTCTGCCTCGCTAGGACCCCGGGCTCCCAGAACCCGATCGAGAGCCAGCCCCGACTTCTCCAGTTCGAGCAATTTGTCTGCATCAAAGACCCCCAAATCAGGAGCCTCATAGGTCGGAACCGGGGCCAAAGGTGGCGGGCCTTTGAGCTCATCTACAGGCACCCCCTCGTCGCCTTGCTCGGCATAGCAACCCGCAACCACGACCATCACCCACAGCCAACGAATACTTCTCATGCGACGAGTATACATGCCGCGGCGTGAGCGCGCTCCAGCCGACCGATTTGAGCAAGCAGGCCGTTCCCACGCCGCGCCTCTGGCGCATATTGGCGCATGAGACTGACCATCGCGGGCTCAGTTCACAAATTGCTCCGCTGCCCGTCGGCTACGGGGGAGACCACAGAGCGGTCTATTGGTACGACAATGCTCCGCCGAGCGTCGGCAGCAGACAGGCACGCACAACGCGCCCGGATTGTGCAGCCATCCAAGCCAAAATCCGCGCTCTCATCATGCCGTACCCAAGCGCAGATCCCTGAACCCGCGTCAGGCGCCACATCCGCTTGGGCGACGGGCGCCGCCACGTTTGCCTCGGGGGCCACCACCAGCAACACCACCCCACAGCGATGCCTCGCACGCATGGTTGCAAAATACACGGGCCAACTCCATCGCTGGTCGGCATCGATGCCGCGCTGCACCTCCACGATCAGCACCTGACTCTGCGCGCCCGCTTCGATCTTCAGCACCACATCGGCCACAAACGACGTGGGAATCACCTGACCTGATTCCTCCGAAGCATCGCGAAGCTCAGCCCCTGCGGGCAGCACAATGCCGACCGGAGCCACCAGCGCCTGAAGCAACGGCAGGTCTGCCGTCTTGAACAGCGCGCAAAACGCTTCGTGCTCCACCGAGGGTGACATGCTCAACCCGGTGCACGGCCCAGGCCATCCACGCAGAGGCAGCGAATTGCATGCCAAAAGCCCTGTCCACAGTGCCCGAAGCGGCGTCCGTGGACACCCGCGGCGCCGTGACGATGACGTGCGCTTTCATCCACGCTGAATATCGTGCAGCCAATGCTACGTTGAGGACTGAATGCAACATCCGTTCCGGATACCGTTTGCTCTTACGGCCGCCGCAGGGCTCTTGCTTTCGTGTCGGCGCACGCCGCACGCCCCCCTTGCAGCGGGAGCCACGGATGGGCCGCCGCCGACTGCATACACATCGGCCCGCGCACAACAGGACGACCCCGAAACGAAACCTCTGGCGTCAGATGACCTCACGTCGGTCATAGCGACCGGCATTGCTGGAGGCATAGGAGGGCTCCCTTCGATAGACTCGTCGTTTGTTCCAGCCAATGGCCTGCGGGATCGCATTCGTGCGGTGTTGCCTCCGCGCTGGCGCGCCGGCGCCGATGGGCACCGGGTCTGGGTAAGTCGCGATGTGCTGCGCTTCCCCGACCAGAACAATCTCGGTCCTCAAGACGACAACACCGCAAAACATGGCACCTACACACTTGCACTCGCGCTCGGAAGTACCATGCCACCATCCGGTCAAGTGAACTTCGCCCGAGTCCAACGCATCAGACACGCCGAACTTTATGCTCTCGAAAGCCGCATGACAATGCTCGAAGGGAATGGCCTCGAGCACGCTTACAATCCCGACTACTACGAGCCAAAGACGGCAGCAGATCGCGCATTGGTACAGCGACGACGTGTCGTGAAGCGGCTCCTCCCGCCTGTGCCACAGCACTACGTCGACGCATATCTGCCAGTTGTGATCTCGGATGATGGGTGTCCCGAACACAGCGCGGCCTGCTATTCCCCAATGCGTTGCGAGGACTGCACCGAGGTACGCGCTGCAGTCACGAACCTTTTGAATGCTTACCCGGAGTCGCCAACCGAGCCCAAACTCAAACGCTAGGCTCCTCCGCGTGCGTGCTTGCTACCGCGAGCTCTTTGAGCTGCGCGTCGCTCACCACATTGGGCGCGTCGGTCATCAAGTCGGTGCCCTTGTTTGTTTTGGGGAATGGGATCACGTCGCGCAGGCTGGGTGCGCCGCTGAGCAACATGGCCAGGCGATCCATGCCGATGGCGATGCCGCCGTGTGGCGGCGCGCCGAACTTGAGCGCGTCGAGCAAGAAGCCAAACTTGGCTTGGGCGTCAACCTCGTCGATGCCCAATGCGGTGAACACTTTGGACTGAACTTCGGGGTCGTGCAGACGAATGCTGCCGCCGCCCATCTCGAAGCCGTTGAGGACGATGTCGTAGCGGTAGCAGAGCACTTTGCCCGGATCTTTGTCCAAGAGCGCGACGTGCTCATCGTGCGGGCGCGTAAAGGCATGATGCGCTGCGGCCCAGGTATTTGTCTCCTCATCGTGCTCGAAGAGCGGCGGGTTCACGACCCACAAAAACTCGAATTTTCCGCCGTGGCCCGTCTCGGGGATGAGCTTGAACTTCTTGCCCAAGTGCAGGCGCAAGTTGGCCATGCACATCTGCACGAGCGCCTCTTTGCCGAACTGGAAGAACACGATGTCGCCCTCAACCGCGCCGGTGGCCGCGTTGATCGCGAGGCGCGCTTCGTCGGTGATGGTTTTGGCGAGTGGGGACTGCAGCCATGCTCCGGTGGCATCCACCTTGGCGCGCGCCATGCCCTTGGCGCCCATCTGCTTGACGAACTCGTCGAGTTTGTCGAGCTCCGCGCGAGACAAGAGCGCCGCATGCTCTGCGGGCACGCGCATGGCTTTGACGATCTCACTAGGGAGATCCATGCGGTATGCACCCGATTCGAACTTCTCCGCAAGCTCTGCCCAAAGCGGAATGCCTCCGCCCTTGTGCGCCACCACAAGTTCCGTGAGATCGGTATGAGGCATGCCGAAGCGCAGGTCGGGCTTGTCGTTGCCGTAGAGACGCATCGAGTCGGCAAAGGTCATCTGCGGGAAGCGCGCGCTCGCATACTTTTCGGTGAGGTCTACACCCAAAATATCTTTCCAGATTTTGAAGACCAAGGCCTCAATCTGCAAAAAGATGTCGTCCTGATTCACGAAGGACATTTCCACATCGATCTGCGTAAACTCGGGCTGCCTGTCGACGCGCAAGTCTTCGTCTCGAAAGCAGCGAACGATCTGGAAATAGCGATCGAAGCCGGCCACCATATAGAGCTGCTTGAACAGCTGTGGACTCTCCGCAAGCGCGAAGAACTTTCCCTTGTTGGTGCGGCTTGGCACCAAGAAATTGCGCGCGCCACCTGGCGTGTATTTCACCATGAACGGCGTCTCGAGCTCCAAGAACCCGTTCGCGTCGAAGTGCTTGCGCACCAATTGGTTGATGGCGTGACGGATGCGCAGGCTCTTTTGCATGGGGCCGCGACGCAAGTCCAAGTAGCGGTACTGCAAGCGCAGCTCTTCGCCCGTGGTGATGTCGTCTGCGATCTCGAACGGCGGCGTCTCGCTCTTGTTGAACACGTGCACCTCGGTGGCATGCACTTCGACGTCCCCAGTGGGAATCTTCTTGTTCACATTGCTGCCGCGACTCACGACCGTGCCGCGCACGGCCACGACCCACTCGGGCCGCAAAGCCTGTGCTTGCTCCACCACCAAGGGCGGACATTGCAGCGCCCCCGGGCCCTGTGGATCAAAGACGACCTGCGTCACGCCGTCGCGATCGCGTAAATCGACGAACACGCAGCCGCCAAGATTGCGGTGGCTGCCTACCCAGCCGTAGAGAATGACCTCCTTGCCAGCGTCGGTCCCGCGGAGATCAGCGTTGTAGTGAGTGCGTTTGAGTTCATCGATAAAACGTGCCACGCGCCGTCCAGTACCACGAATCAACAGGACGGCGGATCGTCAATATGGCGCGCGCGATCGCTCTGTTGCCACGCGTTGGCCGCGCTCGTGGTAGCGCTCAAACCATGCCGCGGGCTTGGTTAGAAAAGCATGGGCTAGAAGCTACTTCCACGCTTGTGCTCGCGCTTGTGCTCTTCCTTACGCCGTTCTCGGTTCCAAGTGGGTGGGAGGCATGGGCAGCATCGGGTTACGCGCGCGTCGAGGATGGCGCATGGGACACGCTTTGGCGCGCGCTGTGGCTGAAGCTTCCGTTGGGGACGCAAGCCTCAGGGCTACTCTTTGCGGGCACGGGTGCAGTTTACATCTTTATGCAAACAGTAACGCGTTCTCTAGGGCGGAAACTCGCGCCCCATTCATGGTGGATGTGCGGGCTCACGTTTGCGGTGATCACGATCTTACGTAGACACGATCTTGCGAACCTGATCTTGGGTACGCGTGGAACGATCGCGGCGAGCGCCCTTCTGCTTGCATGGTCCGCGCCGCAGCGCGCTTCTCGCGCTGCATTCGCAGGCTTGTCTGCCGCCAGCGGCCCGATTGCAGCCCTCGTAGGGCTCGTGTTTTCTTGGCTCGCCGAGCCCACCACTCAGCGTCCAAATCGCACACAGCTCTCCTGCTACGCCGCGGGGCTTGGCAGTTCGATGCTGGCGCGATGGACGGCTTTTGGTCGTTGGGGATTCTCAGCCCCATGGCTCCAAGGTCTACATGCCGTGGAAGCCGGAGCGGTTGCGGCGGCATGCCTTGCGCTCGCAGTCAGAGCGCTGAAAATCGCCCCATGGATCGCCGCCCGCTCATCGCAACTTCGCATCATGCTACGCGGCGCTCCGACTTGGGTCTTAGGTCTTTTTTGTGCTGGGGCGTGGTGGGCGCTGTTTGGCGCGGCCATCGATGCTGCAACCGAACGCGATGAGCGTAATGGCTACGCGATCGTCGGTGCAGAATACACAGGGATGCCAGGCGCCTGGGTTCTACACGCGGATGGTGAGAGCTTTGCACGCCACCTTGGCGCACGTGCTGTGGGCTTGCGCGAACCCGACACCCTTCATATCGCCGTCTACGATGTGCAGGGCCCAGGCCACGATGAGGATCTGATGGACTTGCGGAGAAACGTGTACTTCGCAAACAAGTGGCCCGAAGATCGGGTGGCGTCTATTGCACGCCGTCATCCTGTGTATCTTGCAAGCAGTCCACATATGCCCGCCAACTTGGTGCGCTACACACTGCCCGAGCGACACTTGTGGCGCATGTATTCGGAGCCTAGAGGCGCAAACGATCGCACCCGTGCCATGGCGCTGGCCCTGCCGTGGTTTCCCGCGCCTTCACCCCAAGACGAATTCTCCTTGAACGAACCAACAAGCCACATCGAGGCAAGCGATCGCATCGCGGAATTGCGCGCTCGCGTTGTGTTTTTGCTGCGCACGGGGGATCCATCCGCAAAGTACGTTGCGCTCAATCAGTTGGCGCTTGCAGCTCCGCATGATGATTTGCTCACCGATCTGACGCACGCATGCCAGTCGTCTTCGCCATTGAGCGCCGCCGACATCGTGGCGCACAGGTTTGCGTCTCCCCAAACAGAGGCTATGAGTTGGCATGCGCGATTTGGCGAGTAGCAGTCTACAGACCGCATAGCGCTATTCGCCGAACCAAAGTCCTGGTTCTACGGTTTCCGCGCGATGGCGCACCTCGACGTAGGCAACCCCTCGCCCATCCTCACCCAGGTTGCCGATCTTGGCGCCCGCGCCCAGCTCATCGCCCACGCGAACCCCAACGACACCGAGGTCGCCGTACACGGTGTAGTAGTGATCTCCGTGGTCCAAGATGACCATGCGCCCGTAAGGGCCAAAGCGATCGAAAAAGGCAACGCGTCCCGCGAATGCAGCGCGAACCGGCGATCCACGCACGGCACGGAATTCGAGTCCCGGTCCTTCGGCGCCCTCACGATGCACCACGCGTCCGGGCTCGCCGCTGGCGACGGGGGTGAGCAGCTGTCCGCGCGCGCGCGCAAAGGGCGACGCCGTCGTGCTCTCCGCCACCGATCGGTAGTCACTTCCACCTGCAAATGCCTTGCTGAATGCATCGTCCCGCCTGGCCTCGCCACCATCTTGCGTCCACAATGTAGCTTGCCCTCCCAGACGCTCCGAGTCACGAGTCGCCTGTGCAAGCTCGGTGTGTAGCGTCGCGCGCTCCCGATGCAGCGACGCGCTCTGTCCGAGATCATTGATCAATTGACGCCGCACGCGTGACTCTCGATCCACGTAGGCAAACAGATGCGCGACATCAGACACCATCGCAAGTGCGCCGGCGCGCTGCGCACGAACATATCGTCTTCCGAGCGAAACAACGCGCCGCTGTCGTGCTGCGAGATCGGCATCTACCTGTTTGACTCTCTGGCTTCGAGCTGCTGTCTCGGCGGAGAAGGCTCGAAGATCTGCATGCCCCGCGGGAGAGCTCAACGGAGGAGCCACCCCATCGGCGGCACGCACCGCAGCGCTGGTCATCAGCAACACGCCGCAAAGCGCCGCCAATTGCTGACCCTTCATGTGCGCACCGTACTTTGACGTAGCCCCAGACGCGCGGCTCCTGCGCCTAGGAGAGCGCCACCCACGACAAGCGCAACGCTCAAGGCCCACGGAAGAAACTGCAAGCCTACGCCCCAAAAAGCTCGCACATCGCCGTCGACACGCACGCGATAGATCTGAAAAATTCCGCCGACCAGTGCAAGCGCAAGCGAGGCTCCTAGCGCTCCATGGGCGGAGCCTTCGAACACGAAGGGGCGTCGCACGTAGGCGGGCGTCGCGCCCACAAGCTCCAGCACGCGAATCTCGCTTTGGCGTCGTGCAAGCACCAGTCGCACGGTGGCGCCGATGACGGCGAACACGGCCGCACACACGATGAGCGCCAGCACGCCTGAAGCGGCCGTCGCTGCGCCAAGAATCGAAGCGATACGCGCCGTCCAGCCCTCGTAGGTTTCGAGCTCTTCGACCTGCGGCAGCGCGCGTAGCTGCGCCACGATGGTGGCTGCACGTTCATGACTGATGTCGCGTTCGAGCACGACTTCGATAACCGGCGTGAAGACCTCGTCAGGGAGCTCTTTGAGCTCCGCGTTGTCGGCGCTTCCACGAAAATTGGCAGCGACCTCGTCCGCGCGCTGCGAGCGCGCCGTCACGACACCAGGCGTCACGGCCAGCACTTCGCGCACACGCAAAACCTCTGCCTGCTCCGTACCGCCGCGCAAGTACAAGGTCAGATTCTCGACGCGATCGTACTTGTCCTTGAGCCCAGCAACATTCGTGACCACGAGCAGCGAAGCGGTGAGACAAACGAAGGCTACGGCCGACGTGAAAATGGTTGCGATATGCAATCTCCACTCACGCATCACGCCGCGCCAAACACGACTGCGAACTCGGTCATAAGATTCCATTATTGCTCCTGGGTTGCTTCGTCGTCGCGAGGTCGTCGCTAAATAATTTAGTGGTGGGCCCACGCTTGAGGGCGCATGGAGGGCAGCAATCCTTCACGCAGATCGACGGCTTTGCCTTCGCCCAAAGCAATCACGCGGTGGGCGCGCATCTCGAGCAAGCTGCGATCGTGCGTTGCAAAAAGCACGGTCGTCCCTGTTGCATGCACCTCTTCGAACAGGCCCAAAAGGTCGGCCGCAAGCGCGGGATCCAAGTTGCCCGTGGGCTCGTCTGCGAGCAACAGCGCAGGCTCCGCAACGACCGCGCGTGCAATCGCAACACGTTGCTTTTCGCCGCCCGAAAGCACGCCCGCCAAATCGTTGCCACGACCCGCAAGCCCCACGCGTTCGAGTATTTCTCCAACGCGTGTGCGAATGAGACGCGCGGGCAAGCCCAGTACTTCCAACGAGACCGAGACATTCTCGAAGACCGACCAATTGTCGACCAACTCAAAATTTTGAAACACCACGCCCACATTGCGACGCAAATACGGCACCGCCTCCGCACCCAAGCGCGCGATGTCGCGGCCCATAAACAACACGCGGCCGTCGTCCACCGTTTCGCTGCGGTAGAGCAAGCGCAGAAGCGTGGACTTGCCAGCCCCCGAGGCGCCAGTGACGAACACAAATTCTCCCCGTTCGATGGTGAGGTTCAGACCTCGAAGCACCGGTCGCCCGGCGACATAGGCCTTGTAGACATCTTCGAACACAAGCACGGGCCTCGCCGAAGCCTCGCGGTCAAAGCGGTGACCTTGTCGAAGCGCTTGCCGAAACTTTCCAGGACTCTCGTCATCGTCATTGGCCATTGCCCTATGGGCGCTAACAGTGGGCGTTCGTTCTGGCCAAGATTTGTGAAATCTGCGTTATAACGCACCGCATTATTCGCTCGGCTTGCCCATGAGAAATGTGCACGAGCGTATCGACGCCTGCATGCTACACTATTCATTCTTACATGACAGCAACGGCTCAAATTTTTGGCCCTGACGAATGGCTCGCACGCGCTGTCGCTGCGGAATCGGCTGAGGAACGTCGTTCTTGCGCGGAAGAAGGGCTTGCCTCCTCGGCCGTCTCAGATGCGGATACGGAAGCCCTGTTATGGCGCGAATTGTATCTCGCCGACTTTGCCTTGGGTGAGTACAGCAATGCTCTTCAATCCGCTGTGCGCGGCGCGGACTGCGGCGAGATGGTGGATGTGTTTTTTCAGGATGCGGCCAACGCAGCACTGGCCATGGGAAAGCCAAGCCTTGCACTCAACTATCTTGGCAGGGCCACGTCCACGGCCCCTCTACGTCGCCGTGGGTTTCATCTTTGGTCACGGGGTGCGCTCCATTACGTGTTGGGGAATCTTCCGCGCGCCAGCTTTGATTTGCGGCGGGCGGTACGCAGCGCGCCCGAGAACGATCCGCTCGCGCTTGCGCATCTGGCATTGGTTGAAGTCTCGCGTGGAAACGAAGTGGAAAGCCTGTCGGAGATCGTGAAGGCGTTGCTTGATTCACCCGCACGCGACGGTTACGGCCGCTTTGTGCTGGGCCATCTCGCCTATGCGGCAGGGGACAAGCGCGCATCTTCTAGATACCTAAGCGCGTTCGCAGATTATGTCTCGGGCACCGATGGTCCCACACGGGCGCATCTCGCAGGCGAACTCGCCATGACACGCGCGACGCTTGCGAAACTGGACGCGCCGTAACCGAAGCGTACACTATCGGGATGAGTGCTCTCGCCCAGTTCCCAAATACTCTTCGCTCGTTGCTGTTGCTGCCCGCCTTTCTTCCGGCCCTCCTTCCTGCTCTGGCACACGCCGCGGGTTCGGATGTGGGCCAGTTTGAGAAGGCCGCGGCACACGGGCCCATTGTCGCAGTGGGGGCCGCCTTCATCGGCGGTGCGGCAACCAGTCTGACGCCCTGCGTTTGGCCCATGGTGCCCATCACGGTGTCCATTTTTGGCGCCACCGAAGCGAAGAGCCGATCGCGCGCGTTGATGCTCTCTGCGACCTTTGTTTTGGGCATTGTTTGCATGTTCACGCCCATGGGTGTGCTTGCCGGATTGTCGGGCAAACTGATGGGCTCAGCGCTTGCAAAGCCCGCAGTAGTGATCGGCATTGCAGCGGTATTTTTCGCACTGGCATCGAGCATGTTTGGCGCTTTCGAAATGGGGCTGCCATCTTCGCTCCAGAACAAGATGTCAACTCAGGGTGGCGTAGGGTTTAAGGGCGCTTTTGTGCTGGGTTTGCTCATGGGTTTGATAGCTGCACCCTGCACGGGTCCATTCCTCACCGGCTTGCTTGCATACATCGCGAGCACCCGAAACTTGTGGACCGGAGGCAGCGCTATGGCGGCCTTCGCTTGCGGCCTGGGCGTGCCGTTTTTCTTGGCTGGTGGGTTTGCCGTCGCGCTGCCCAAGGGTGGCGCTTGGATGATGGGCATCAAGTGGGCCAGCGGCCTGGTGCTTGCCTACATGGGCCTCGCCACATTGCGTGACCGATGGCCCGACAGCATGCTCAGCGTGTTCTCCAAAGTCACTTCTGTGCACATTGCACTCTTCTCGGTGCTCGTCGTGGGACTCGCTTTGGGCGGAGCACACATCGCGGCCGAGCGTCGCAAATCCCCCCTGAAGCCCTACTCCACACAGCTCAAGCTTGTCTCCATTCTGCCAGCTGTGGTTGGACTCTTCGGTGTTCTCTCTTGGAAAGAAATTCCCAGTGCCGAGGCCGCGGTGGTGGCCTCGGCGGGCATCGCAGCGCCGATTGTTTGGCAAACAGACGAAGCGGCCGCTCTTGCCGAAGCGCGGGCGCAGCAGAAGCCCGTCATAATTGACTTTGGTGCCACGTGGTGCGCCGCCTGCAAGGAGCTCGAGCACAAGACATTCCCCGATCCCGCCGTACGCGCCGAGGCGGCTCGTTTTGCGGCCGTGCATGTGGATGGCTCTGATGACGAGGTGGCCACCTACAAGGCGCTTGCGACCAAGTACAAGGTGACAGGCTTGCCCGTGATTGTGATGTTGGACAGCAAGGGAAAAGAAGTTGCTAGATACAACGAGTTTGTAGAGCCTGCACCTTTTGCGGCGGCGCTCAAGGGCGTGAAGTAGCTCCGGGCCACTGGGGCAGCGCCCACAGTTTGACGGAGAAGAGGCTTTTTCATGAGCCGTCTCCAAGACTGAGGCTTACTATTAAGTCCATGAAACGAAACCGCGCACTACTCGGCTCAAGTCTCATCGCTGGCTGCATTGCAACGGCCATCTCATGCGCGAGCGAACCAGTAAGAAGAGCGCAAGTGGGTTCAGAGTTGGATCCAACTCCTATTCGGCTTCCAAACCT
The DNA here is from genome assembly GCA_043778435.1 of Myxococcales bacterium. GTDB lineage: Bacteria > Myxococcota_A > Polyangia > Polyangiales > Polyangiaceae > JAAFHJ01. The sequence goes on from JAYWGD010000516.1 coordinate 12,143, forward strand.
GTTCCCAACGGATGGTGGTGCCCTGCCGACTCCTCCCGGTGAGGACCCCGCAACCTGCACCGAGGCCGCAGCATCGAGAACCTACTTGGGGTGCGAGTTTTGGCCAACGGTCACGTACAATCCGGTTGACCAGACCTTCGACTTTGCGGTGGTTGTCTCGAATCCGCAAACCGTAGATGCCACGGTGAGCGTCACGGGTGGCCCCTACGGCTACACCTACGAACTCTCTGTAAAGCCTGGCGGCACAGGGCGTCTTGCATTGCCCTGGGTCCCCGCACTCAAGGCGACCACGCCCGGCGAGGCCGTAGGTTCCGTAAAGGTGAACCGCGGCGCGTATCGTCTGGTCAGCAATGTCCCTGTGGTTGCGTATCAATTTAATCCACTCCAGTTCAAGGGTGGCGCAGAGAGCTGGCCTGCCGGGAAGGATTGGAGCGCGTGCAAAGTCGAGCCTCAACACAACGGCTGCTATTCCTTCACCAACGATGCGTCTCTGCTGCTGCCAAGCACCGCGTTGACCGGTAACTACAGGGTTTATGGCGGATTTTCAGCTTCATTGTCCTATCGCTCGCGCGACGAAGATGCAGGTGCGGGCAGAGCTGTAGGAATTGCAGAAACATTCGCGGCTATCACTGCGACCCAGCCAAACACATCGGTCCGTGTAAAATTTGGGAACCGAGCGCGCGTGACCGCAGGCCCTGGCGTGCCTGCAGCCGAGGAAGGCTCCACCATGACCTTTAGAATGGAGGCGGGGGACGTCGTTCTCCTTTCAACCACTGAATTCGGTACCGACCTTTCTGGCTCACTCGTCGCCGCAGACAAGCCGGTTCAAGTGATCTCGGGGATGCAGTGCGCGCAGTTTCCGTTTGATACCTACGCCTGTGATCACGTGGAGGAGTCGCTCTTTCCTGTGGAGACTCTTGGGAGACACTATCTTGTTGCGCCGCCTACCTCTCCCTTCGGGACACCATCGGGCATGATGGTGCGGCTTCACGGCAACGTCGACAATACCAGACTCACCTATTTTCCCAGTAAACCGGACGCATGTCCGGAAGTTCTGCAGGCAGGTGAGAACGTCAATTGTGGCGATTTCTCGACCTCCGCGGGCGTCGTGAACATGCCTTTTGAGGTGGTCGGTGACCACGAGTTTGCGGTCACCACCTACCAGCTGGGCAGTCAATCTGTGGATACAATGTCTCCCGGTGTTCTTGGCGACCCGGCGCAAAGCCAACCTGTCGCCGTAGAGCAGTTTCGCCGGAGATATACCTTTCTCACGCCGCGAGACTACGTGACGAGCATCGTCGACATCGTCTATCCCGCAGATGCAAAGTTGACGCTCGACGGCGTTCCGTTGGATGCCGCGCTGTCCGCGTGGGACACAATCGACGGCGGCAATCCGCTGTTCGCTCCTACACCGATTTCAAACGGTTTCGTGCTGCGTCGTGTTCCGCTCGACAACGCCAAA
>JAYWGD010000517.1:0-13586 GCA_043778435.1 Myxococcales bacterium
CGCTTGCGGAGAGAGGGCTCGCGACTGCGTCGCTTGCGGAGAGGGCCGCGCTTGCGGAGAGAGGGCTCGCGACTGCGTCGCTTGCGGAGAGGGCCGCGCTTGCGGAGAGAGGGCTCGCCATTGCTGAGAGGTGAGCTTAGGGGCCCCAGTAGAGCCATTGGTGGGCCGCGGGGTTGCCTTGGTAGGAGACCACCAGTTCGAGCTTGTTGGTCGAGTCTCGTAATACGGGTGCAGGAAAATCATCGCATGCAACATGCACAGATTTGAGGAAGCCTTGGGGGCCCATCCAAAATGCGTGAAAGCCACCAGCCCCGAGTCCGTAGATAAGCACTTGTTTGCCATTCAGCACCATGAACTCCAAGGCCTTGAACTGGTAAGCGTCGAAGCGCTCTGGGCTGGGAAAGGCTTCGCCCACATCGCGGAGTTCGGGCAGATGCGCTCGAAGATGCTTGTACAGCGCATCGTATCGGACTTTGGCCAACTTAGGCAGGCGGCGATCGGCGGGAACCCAAACAGGCTCTGCGTCCCAATCGAAACAGGGATTTTTCACAAGTGAGTCGTAGCGCTTGGCCAAACTGTCGGAGCCTATCTCGGCATCCGAAAGTGCATGCAAAAGCCAACTAAGTGGCGCGAGCTCACTGTCGCCCGCCGCGCTCTGCAGAAACACGCGGCTCTCCCAAAGCGGAGCGCGAAGCATCCATGTGCCCGCGCGGTGCCGCACGATGCAGCCGCTCACATAAAGTGCGCCATGCATGCAAACACGCGCAAGCACGCTGGGTTGTTCTTGGGACCCCTCTTGCACAAGCCAAGCAGTGCGTGCTGACGCAGTGAGCGCGGCAGAGAGACGACCGATGCTGGCCTCGGTACCGTCCAGCACCACGCCGGGAAAGAACTCGCACAGCGCGCCTCCAAGCGCCTCGGCATGCGCGTAAAGTCCGGGGTTTTTGGCCGGATTGGTTTCCTCACGCCGTAGCGATGCGAGATCAGCCCCCTCTGGGTAAAAGGGCAGCAGCTGTTCCGCAAAGAGGGATTCCGCAGTGAGGTTCATGAGGGCTCACGGGGCATAGCATTTGCATTGCATCCTGCGGACCTCCTATCCTGTAGTCTCACAATGAAGTCCTCGTTACTTTTGCTTTGCTGGTGCCTGCCCATGCTCACTGGATGTGATGCACTTTGGTCGCGACTCACGGAGCACCATCTCGATGGTCGCCCAGTGAACAAGGTTGAACGTCCTTGGAAATCGGGAGCAGAAGCCGGTGCACCCCCACGCAGTTTGCAGGAAACCATGGTTCGCTCTGCGATGTTGGGTCTCCACCTGCCCAAGCTTCAGGTCTACATCCGATGCCTCAACAACGTCGAAGAGCGCTATTCTATCCAAGCTCGAATGTATGAGGAATGGAGCGGTCAACATCGCGGCTTCTCTAACGCCGCAAGCGGCGCGCCGCCTGTTGGTTTTATGCAAGTGGACGTCGACACGAACTATTGTGTCACGGGGCTCAGAGAGGCGGTGGCGCGCCCACCTGCGATGGCAGCTCTTGACGCTTCAGCAAGCAAATATGCAGACGAAATGGCGCATATGATGAGCCTTTTTGCGTCTGCAACTCAGTACTACACGCAGAAAGAATACCTCAGCGATCACTATGCCAAAGGCCGCGCAATGCACGCCGGGCTCGTCGCACAAACGGCACGTTTTCGCCAAGTGTCTACGCAGTTTCGCGACACGCTGGAGCGCGAGAACCGCGCCGCGCGAGACCAAGCGCTGCAAAGTATTTTTCAGCGCGAAGGCAAGTCTCTACGCTGGCACCGGATGACTTTCTTGGCCTCCGCCAACCAGCTCGTTAGCGATATCCATCCACCCCACATCGATGCGCCTCTCTTTGAGCGTAACCTCGCGAATCTCATCCAGACTCATGCAGGGCTCGAGGATGCAGCAAAGGCTGCGCCCGCGGAGAATGCCTCTCTTTCCGACCGGTCTCACTTTGCGGATGCCAAGTCAGAGTTCTTGGGCGCGGCGCGCGAGCTCGATGTCACGCTAAAAGCAAAAGGCGGCATTGCGGATGCAGCAAAAAATTTGTTCAAGAGCCAGCGTGAGCTTGCTGAGCGCGCCAACGCTCTAAGCAACAGCAGCCACTGATTGCAGCCAACGCCTGCAAACAAGAGGCGTGGCGCAATCCACATCACTTGGCCTACGGTATGCGGTGATCTTCATGCAACTGACACACGCCGATCTCAAGCGGGCCTCGCGGGCACACATTCTCAGCGACGAGCAAGCCGACACGCTCTGGAAGTTTTTGGAGAAGCATCGCAAAGCACCAAGGCCTTTGATCGAGCGGGGAGACCTCCCGTACTGGCTAGGCGGCATGGCAGCCCTGGGGGCCATGATCGCGCTGATGGCGTACGCTTGGAGCGATGGTTGGGGCGGCGCTGTGCTGTCCGGCACCTACACACTTGGTCTGTTTTGGCTCGCCAATCATTTGATTCACGAACTTAGACGGACCGGCTCCGGGGCTGTGCTGGTCATCCTGGGCATCGCCTTCGCCCCCGTGGGCGTCTTCGGATTCATCCAAGGCTCAGACCTCTGGACCCCAAGCGCTCCCCACCGAGACTACCTTGTTCTGCTCGACCCACGATGGCTTGCCATCGAAGGGCTGACCCTGGTGGTGGCCCTGGCCGCACTCTTCGTTTTTCGACTTCCCGTGCTTGTCTTGCCGCCCTTGCTTTGCGCCTACGTGTCGCTGCTCGATCTTACCCCAGCCATGTCGGGCGACCCGTGGCCACATGCCACGCGGCTCTCTTGGGGCTTTGGTTTCACCATCATGATCGCCGCCTTCGGTGTGGATTTCTCATGGCGCCGCGAGCCTGACTTTGGCCGTTGGATGCACGGTTTTGGCGCCCTCATGATGGCCGTCGCGCTTTTTCTTCCCTGCGCGCGAGGCCAGCTTGCACTGGGCGTTGTAGGGCTCGCCATGGTGGTACTCGTCGTTTGGGGCGCGCTGCTAGATCGCGGCACGTATGCAGTGGCCGGCACGCTGGCGTTCTTCGGATCCACTTTATGGGCCGCCCACCACGAGCTCCAGAGCTCCTCGCTGGTCGCCCTTGTGGCCGTTGCACTCGTGGCGATGGCGTTGGGCCTTGGCGTCGTTTGGCATCGCAAGGTTGATCAGGTGGCGGCGCTGCGGGCCAGTGTTTTACCTGGGTGGCTGAGACGCACGCTTGGAGACGCGCCGGGCCACTGACAGATTTTTAGGGCCAAACGGCACCTAGATTGCCGTAGCGGTGTGCCGTCCCACTCACAGACTGCTCTTTGTGGTATGCAAGCAAATCGAGACGGCCGATTCCGAGTGGCACCGCGTGCACAACCGAGCTGCATGTCTTCACAACGCGCTGCTGTGCAGGTGACAACTCAATGGCCGTCCACACGCGCTCGATGTCACCAAACACAAGAGAATCATACCAATCTCGGAGCTCATCATCGCCGGGTTGCACCAGCACATGAAAATTCTTTAATCCCGCCACCGCGCTGCCCTCGCGCATCAGTTGCGCTTGAGACTCATCCGCGGCGATGGCAAGTAGGCCCGCAAGTTTGCGATATCGAAAAACATTGGTCTCACATCCAAGAGCGCTTGGATCATGACGCTGAGCAAAGTGCTCATGCTGCGCTTGCGCGTAATCATTTGCATAATGCATGTTTTTAAAATCTGGCCCACGTACCCACTTGCAAAGGCGCGCCACGTAGTTTGGACCGCCGGCTTTGGCGCCGGGCCCCACCGCCGAGCGCTTCCATCCGCCAAACGGCTGGCGCTGCACCACAGCTCCCGTGATCGGACGATTGACATAAAGATTGCCGGCCTGCACCGCCGAACACCATCGACGAATTTCCTCTGCGTCCAAGCTATGAAGTCCTGCGGTAAGGCCCAACGGGGTGGCGTTCTGCAGCTCTAGGCCCTGCTCAAAACTCTGCACACGCATCACGCCAAGCACAGGGCCGAACCACTCGCGCGTGTGCGCCTCCGAGCCTGGCTGAATGATCTTAATCCCCGGGCTCCACAAATCGCCGCAATCGTTGAGAAGCTGAGGTCGAAGCAACCACGATTCGCCTTCGCTCAGCGAGGTCAGTGTCTTCTGCAAAAATGGCTCCGGCGCTTTTACAAGCGGCGTCACCACCGCGCTGAGGTCATCACTTCCGGCCGAACAAAGGCTGGCCGCCGCATCTTTGAGCTGACGCAGAAAGGATGGCGAGTCGAAAACATCTTGATGCACGTAGGCCACGCTGGCTGCCGAGCACTTCTGCCCCGCATGCCCAAACGCAGACTTTACCAGGTCTTTGACAGCCAGATCGGTGTCCGCGTGCGAAGAGATGAGAATGCCATTCTTGCCGCTGGTCTCCGCGTACAAACGCAACGAGGGCTTCCAATCCTGAAACATCGCAGCTGTCTCATAGGCGCCGGTGAGTATCACCGCGTCGGTACCGGCGCCTGCCACGAGCTCGCTCCCGACCTCGTTGTCGGGGCAGGGCAACACCTGAAACACGTCGCGCGGGATGCCTGCATCCCACAAGCAATTCGCGAGCAGCCATGAGGTCGCAACCACTTCGGGCGCAGGCTTTAAGATTACCGCATTGCCCGCCATGAGCGCCGCCAACACACCACCCGCGGGGATGGCGTAAGGAAAGTTCCACGGGGGCGCCACCACCACAACGCCCAATGCGGTGCGCTGCACGCCCTCTTGGATCGCGGGTTCAAAAGCATCCAGCGAACCCGCATAGTAGTAGGCGAAATCCACGGCCTCAGACACCTCCACGTCGGCTTCATAGGGCGCCTTATTGGCCTCCCGCGCCATCACTGCAATGCTTTGGCCGCGCCTTTCGGCAAGCGTCCTCCCCGCGCGTCGTAGCAGCGCGGCACGTTCCTGCACGCTGCGCGCATCCCAAGCCGCCACCGAATCACGTGCGGTTTGCACACATCTTTGTACATCTTCCAACGTGGTGGTGAATCCTGTCTCTGTACAGAACGGAATGCTTGCGCGTGCGATCTGCGGCGCTTGAAGATGCCCGCTCAGCCACGCGCGGTTCTCCGGTCGCGTCCAATCGGTATCCGCACAATTGGCGAAGTGAGCACCGAGCCCATACGTTTCTACCGATCGATTTTGGATACGTCGGCTTGGATTTGGCGGCGATTGACCAGACGACGCGGCTGCCAAAAACCGCGCGCACTGATCGCGCCATGCGGCCGAGCCAGGAGTCATCGAAAAGCTGTGACGCAGGTAATTTTCTGGGCTTGTGTTCTCGTCCAAGCGACGAACCAAGTAGGCCACGGCACTGCCGAAATTGTCAGCGGCCACCACGGGGGCATAGAGCAACACTTGCCCATTCATAGACGCGAGCACCGCAGCAATCGCACCCGTGGTGGCCTCGGCCATACCCTCAAGCATCTCGATATCCACCGCGTGCTCGGCACCGTGATGCGCCGACAACAGCAGTGCGTAGGAGAGGTCGAACAAGTTGTGTGACGCCACCCCCAATCGCACGCAAGCCGCGTTCTCAGCGCGCAAACCAAAGGCCAGCATCCGCTTGTAGTTTGCATCGACCTCCGGTTTGCTCTCGTAAGGCGCCTGAGGCCAATGGTGCAATTCAGACTCCACGCGCTCCATCGCAAGGTTGGCACCCTTCACGATGCGCACTTTGATGCGTGCACCCCCACGGGCCACGCGGGCGCGCGCCCAGCTGCAAAGTCGTTCCTGAAAATGCGCGGAGTCAGGCAAGTATGCTTGCAGCACAATGCCCGCTTGAAGCTGAACGAACTCGGGCTCCGAGAGCACACGTTCAAAGGCTTCGACCGTGATGGCCAAGTCGCGAAACTCCTCCATGTCTAGGTTCACAAATTTGGCGCTCGAGCCTTTTTGCGCCGCGCGATACAGCACGCGTAGTCGCTCGCATACGGCATCCACCGTCTGATCAAAAGCGAGCACATTCACTTGTGAAAATACTGATGAAATCTTGACGGAAATGTAATTTACGTCGCGACGTTCCAAAAGTTCTAGATTGGCGCGCATACGAGCTTGGGCCTCTTCTTCACCCAGGATGGCCTCGCCCAATTGGTTCAGGTTGAGTCGTACGCCTTGCGATTTGCGCGCGGCAATATGCTTCGAGAGTTCGGCCTCCTCAGCCGGCAAAATCACCTTGGATGTCTCTTGCAAAAACTTGGCGCGGGCTGCGCCCACCACAAGCCCAGGGACAAAGCGCGCAGCGATGGCCCCCACCGTAAGCGCCAAGCGATCGAGGGGGGGGAGATAGGCCGGCGCACCAAGTTCGTCTACAAGCGCGCGCAACGTCGTGGCTGCAGCACGCTCGGTGGGTTCGCGAAACACGCGATCGGCCATTGCCACTGTGAAAGCTTTGCCTCGAGGGTCTTCGAGCATCCGAGCTAGCTGCGCATCGTGTGCGCGGGCGCCAGGACCGCCATGCGACAAGGACAACTCATGCAGCACCTCGGCCAACTGCACCGCGCGATCGGGCAGCGCATGCAGCGGGTCGCGATGGGAGCGCGAATCATCCAAGAACCTAAGTGCATTCTGCAACGTCGACATGAGAACAGAATACATGCGATGGATTCCCGCAGTGCTGTCATTTTCATCCACATTCGCATGGTTTTTTCAATGCTAACCTTCCGCCGAACATAGGCATTGGAGACTTGTCATGACTCTCCTCGAAGAGCCCAAGTTGCAGTAAGTTGCAACGGTTGGTCCACCTCGACATGAACCCTCAAAGCCTCGCTACGCGCGAAGAACCTTGGTCGAAGTTTCTCGCGATCGATCTGCTCGACAACCGCTTTGCGTCGCTGCACGGACTGCGCACGCTGGCCATTCTCAGTGTGATCCAGTTCCACGTTACATGGATATTCGCTGGTGAAAACAGCATTCACCTCAACCCTTGGTTTCAGGTGTTCTCACTCAAACTGTTCTTCGGAATGGATCTCTTTTTCGTGCTCAGTGGGTTCCTCATCGGAACGCTTATTTTACATGCACAAAACACGCATCCAATCCCAGGCACACAACGTGTGGGCCGATTCTACCTGCGGCGTATGTTCCGCACCTTTCCGCCCTACTTCGTGGTGTTGCTTGGCCTTGTCGCCAGCACGCCAATGTCGACCCATCAATGGCTGAACCTGCCTTACGAGTTTGCCTTTCTCACCAATTGGCGATCTCTGCATCGCCCCGACATCGTGATGTTTTGGGGCTGGTCTCTCTCGCTCGAAGAACAGTTTTACCTCGTCGCGCCGTTGCTTTTTTGGGCCCTGTACAAGGTGCGCAGCGTACGCGCGCAGCTGTGGATTCTCGGCGCGCTCTGGGTATCCGCACTCTGCATACGACTTTCTATCTTCTTTCAGCACAAGCCATGGGTCGACTTGCTTCTTTATGGCGCGCTTTATTTTCGCACGCCTACGCGTTTCGACACGTTGATCTGCGGTATCGCCCTCGCCGTGACGGAGAGACACTATGGCGCGAGGCTTCAGACGTGGCTGCAACATCCGCGGCATCGCGCGATGCTGGCGCTCTTGGCGGGCACCTGCTTGTGGCTGCTTATGGAGCCCGACCTGTTTGGCCCGGAGCATATTCAGCTCATGCATGTGTTTGCATGGGGCACTGTCACCAGCGTGATGTGGTTCGCCTTTTTGCTTCTTCTTTTGCATGGCGACGGATTGATGAAACGCCTGCTCTCCGCGCCCGTTTTTCGCTATGCCGCCACGCTAGGCTATGGGGTTTATCTCGTGCACATCCCCATTTTGGACCGCGTCATTGTGCCCGCAGCCGTGCGGCTTCAGAGCCAGGACACGCCAGCTCTGATATTGTGGCTGGGCGGCATGGGTGCAGTCTGCATGATATCATGGAGCCTCGCTTATGGCATGCATTTGCTCATCGAAAAGCCCGTGCTGAGGCTACGCAAACGCCTCGCTGATTGAGCCACTACGGAGCAATTTCGAGCGCCGCATCACGGGCAAGCAGCAGCGCGACATGGGCGGCTGTGTCTTGCACACGTTCACGATCGGGAATGCGAAAATGGCGCACCATGCTGTGGGTGGGCAAGCCGCGGGCGCTCACCGCGAAACAGACCGTGCCCACAGGTTTTTCGTCGCTGCCGCCGCCCGGTCCGGCAATGCCCGTGATGGCGACACCAATGTCGCTGCCCGTGGATGCTCGAACGCCTTCGGCCATCGCCGCTGCCACCTCTACGCTCACCGCTCCATGGCCGAGAAGCAAAGGCTCAGGCACCCCCAAAAACGAGGTTTTTACCGCATTTGCATAAGATACTACGCCGCCCAAAAACACCTCACTCGCACCCGAAACTGACGTCATCAAGGCCGACGCACGACCACCGGTGCATGATTCGGCCAGCGACAAGGTGATCGAGCGCGAGCGCAAAACATCGCGCACCGACTCGGCCAGTGAGACACCATTTTCTGCGTAGACCCGCTCGCCCAAAAGGGCGCGGGCACGTACCTGCGCACGTGCCAACACCGACAGCGCTTTCTGCTCATCGGAGGCCGTCACTTGCAGCTTCACGTCCACCACCGGTACGCGAGCGCGGTAGCCCACCAGCAACCCAGGGAACTCAGCTTCAAGAGGCGAGCACAGATCTCCGAGCGTGCTTTCGGGTACGCCAAAGACATGAAGCACGCCCACGCAATGCGTGCGTTTTGCAAGTACCTGCGCACGCGGCGCAAGATGATGCGTAAACATGGGCTTCATCTCACGAGGAGGACCAGGCAAAAAGAAGGCCGTGTGGCCTTGGGCAGTGCACGCAAAACCTGGCGCAGTACCCAGCAAATTCTCTAGCAACTCGGCGCCCACCGGCAAGTCGGCTTGCTTGGCGTTCGAGGTGCTCACCTCTGGGCGGCCAATCGCGCGAAACCGCGCCTCTATCTGCGCATAAGCCTCGGAATTCCGTTGCAAGGTGGTGCCAAACGCTTGGGCTGCGCAGGCGGCCGTCAAGTCGTCGGTGGTCGGGCCCAAACCTCCCGTGCACACAAGCCAATCGTTGCGCGCACGCAACCGGCGAAGTGCCTCTATGATGTCTCCGGCGTCATCGCCCACCGCCACATGCTCGGTGACCTCTACGCCCAACCGGGTCAGCTCGGCCCCCAACCACGCGGCATTGGAGTTGACCAACTCGCCCCGCAGCAACTCGGTCCCGGTCGAAAGAAGAGCGGCTTTCATGGCTTGGAATCATACACGCAGCGGGCTCCTGCATGGGCAGGCGTCGTGTCCGTGCCGGGCGTTTCTGTGGCCCACACGCGAAGCTCGCCGGCAAACGTAGAGGCGTAGCTTCCACCATGAAGCACGCCGTCCTCGCTCCATTCGGCCCGGTTGCCCACGAGGTCACAGACGCCCTCCGAAGTGCAGCCATCGGGGTGGGCCCCCGGAGCATCGGCCTCGGTTTCTGAGCCTTGATGCGCGCACGGCCCATGCAGCCTGCCCCACGTCGCCGTACGGCACAAAAGCCCCGTGTCTCCCCATGGATACCGCGCTCGCTTGGACGAAGAGGCCAACAGAACCCATTCCTCTGAACTCGGTAGTCGGCCGTGGCGCGCCTCGCAGACAGCCCGCGCCTCGGGTAGCGACAGGCGGCGCGCCCGGTACCCTAACGCTGCATCTTCGCTCCAAATTTCGTAGGAATCGGCCCAAAATCCAACGGTTCGTAACACGTGGCCAGCGACATGCCGTGCATCAAAGTCGGCGCGCGACACCGGCATTTGCATCTCGGGCACACGCACCACACGTTGGCTGGGCGCCACCTGTGCGGAACAGCCACCCTCGCGGCTGCCCTCATAGGGCCCTTTGCCGCAGAGTCCACGCGCCAATGACCGGTCCAACGCACCCGACAATCCCCACGTGGCCGCGATAGACAGCAGGCTCACGCCTACCAGCAAAGTGCGTTGCCGAAAAAATTGCGCGAACGCAGTAGCAATAGAGGCAAGATCTTGCTTTAGAGAAGGCATGACGTCCGTCACCCTACACCGTCCCGCGTTCGCCCTCGTGTCCTCCGCCGCATTTGTTCTGGCGACGGCAGCATGTACGCAGCCAGAAAAGGCGCAAACGCTCAAGGTTCTGAGCGATTCCGATGCCATTCAGGGCGGTACAGAGACCACGAATTACAACTTCTCGGTTGGCATTGTGATCCGGAGCAGCGGTGGTTTCGGGATCTGCACGGGCACACTGATTGCCCCCAATCTGGTGCTTACCGCACGCCATTGTGTCTCGAACACAGGCAGCAGCCGTGGTCTCGATTGCAGCAACGTGTTTGGTACGCCCTATTCGGCAAGTAGTTTCTTTGTGACCACCGACCCCGAGATGAGCCAGAACGGCAACTTCGTCGGAGTGTCACGCGTAGACGTGCCCGCCGAAAAGCGGGGCTGCGGAAACGATGTTGCTCTGCTTCGCCTGAGCCAGAATATCACTGGCGTCAAACTCGCAATTCCTGTGGTTCAGCACAAAATTTACAACTCGAGCCGTTATTCACGCACCGTCGCGGCGGTGGGTTACGGCGCTACGGACGCAGCAGGTTCGGGCTCTGGCACACGCCGTATCAAAAGGAACATCCCTATTCTTTGCACGGATGGATCGTCTCAGCTTGCCGCTTGCAGCCCGCAGTCACCCAACCAATTAAGCCCCAAAGACATCGTGACCGGCCCCGGCACCTGTAGCGGCGACTCAGGCTCGGGAGCGTTCGATGACACCAAACTCGACAGCGCCACCCCCTATGTGTTCGGCGTTCTTTCGCGCGGCGGGGAGAACCAAAACACCAACGAATGCCTGGAGGCGATTTACACGCGCGTTGACGAGCAGGCGGACTTCATCATTGCTGGCGCTCTTACAGCTGCCACCGCAGGTGGATATGTGGCCCCGGCATGGACGGTTGCTGAGCCCGCCGAACCACAGGACGAGCCCTTTGTTCCCTTCGTTGAGCCGGCCAAGAAGAACCCTGGCGAAGCATGCGTTTCGCCCTCGGAATGCCAAACAGGCAATGCGTGTGTCAACTTTGGCGATGGCAACGTCTGTGCAAAGCGATGCCCTGGCGACACAGATGCCGAGTGCGGCTCGGGCTTTGTCTGCAACACCAAGCTTTGCCAAGTGGCGCCTCCGCCTGTGGTCGTCACGCCCGTGGATCCGACCGTCGTCGTTGCACCCGTGGATCCGAGCACGGTCGTCACACCTGTCGTTGCCGATGCCCCCAGCGAAGCCGCGCCTCCGGCCTCAGCTGCGGGAGCACCGGTCACTGTTACCACGACGACCACGCGCGTAGGCGCCAGCTGTTCAGCACGCGGCGTCGACCCAACGCAGCCTCAGCCGTGGTTTGCGGGCGCACTGATGGTAGGCTCGGTTCTTTTGGGCGCCGGTCGCCGCCGCCGTCCACAGGGCTGAAGCTTTCGAGAGCCTGACGCGCGTGACACAAGGCCAAGCACTGGCCTCAAAGCCGGGAGGGTGGGTCGAAGCAGGCCTCACCCTCCCTGTGTTTTTGACCTACCAAATCGGTGTTCATTTCTTGTCCGTGAAAAACGCCACGGACTTTCTGACGCCTCAGTTGCTGCGTGTCGCCGGCGGTGATGCGTTTTGGTATTTTGTGTACACCGCATGCATCGCTCTGTTGTGGGCGGCCAGCTTCGCCATCGTCGGTTGGCGCCAAAATTTTGCGCCTTCCAAGCTGGTGCAAATGGTGTGCGAAGGGGCTGTGTATGGCGTGCTCCTGCGACAAGGAGCGTCATGGATGTTGGGAAACCTGGGGCCCATCGCAGGCGCAGTGGGCGCAGTGGGCTCGGTCGCTGCACCGATGGATGCGTCCGAAGCTGTGGTGCTGTCGGCCGGCGCGGGGTTCTACGAAGAGCTTCTCTTTCGCGTGCTCATTTATGGTTTGGGCGCCAAGGTTCTGGTGTGGTGGACGACCCGAGAAGAGATCGCACTCATCGGACCTGGCGTTCGTGTGTCGCTCAAGAGCGGCTTTGTGATGTTGGCTTGGGCCAGCTGCGGAGCGACCTTGTTTGCGCTCGCGCATCATCTTGGCGCAGGCGATGAAGCCTTCAGTTTTAGGCCATTTTTTTTGCGTTGGCTTTTGGGCCTTGCGTGGACAGGCATCTACGTTTCACGCGGATTTGGGGCCGCTGTCTGGAGCCATGCGTTTTACGATCTGTACGTCTTCCTGGGGCCGGGTTAGGCAGGTTGGGTCATGTTTGAGATTGTTGGCCGATACATGCTTACGGAGCGCCTCGCACAGGGAGGTAACGCCGAGGTGTTTCGCGCCCATGCACATGGCGTCGAGGGCTTTCGCAAGGCCGTTGCGATTAAGCGTTTGCGACGTGACATTCGGACAAGCGAAGCCGACGAGGAACGCTTTGCTCATGCAGCAAGCCTGGCGCTTTCGTTGCAACATGCAAACATTGTTCAGGCCTTTGATTTTGGCACCACGCCTGGCGAAGAGGATGGCCCCAGTCGACATTATCTTGTGATGGAGCTCGTCGAGGGCATCACACTGATGGAGCTGTTGTCCTACTTTCGCGCAACGCGTAGCCGAATGCCGCTTTCCGTTGGCGCATTTGTCGGCGCTGAGATCGCGCGTGCCCTCGACTACGCACATCGACGCACCAGCGAGAGCGGCGAACTGCTTGGTTTGGTGCATGGCGATCTGTCGCCCGCGAACGTGATGTTGTCAGTGGAGGGCGAAGTCAAAGTCACCGACTTTGGAACCAGCCAGCACGATGGCGCAAACGCACAAGTGTATGCAGAACACACTCATTCAGAGTTGACGCTGGCCACCGTGGCTGGCACGTCGGCCTACATGAGCCCCGAGCAAGCACGTGGCGAGCCACTCTCGGCTGCAAGCGACGTTTATTCTCTGGGCACGCTGGTTTACGAATGCCTGACAGGCTGCAATCCTTTTGCAGACGCGAACCCAGCAGAAACCCAACGACGCGTGCGCGCCTCCGAAGTGCCGCCTCCAGAACTTTTGTACCCCGAAGCGCCGGAGGTGCTGCTCGCGGTGCTTCGCTCGGCCATGACGCCTGAACCCAACACACGCACGCAGCGCGCGGGCCTCATCGCTGACGAGCTCACTTGGCTCTGCTTTGAAGATGCCGAATGTTCGCCGAGTGTGGCTCTTGCCAACGCGGTCGACGCGTGTCTCAAGTGGCGCAGCGAAGCGAGCAGCGAGATTCGCCCCAGCGTGAAGATCGAAACGCCCACCAACCCGCCACCGCCAAGCTTGCCTTCGCCCTCGGAGCGTATCTCGGCAAGGCGTGCGCATGCGACTGTGGTGACGGTGTCATTGCCTCACGGCGATGTCGCCGCGGCCGAGCGTGCAGTGTTGGCGCTTGAGCGCTCGGGGGCTCATCTGAACATGCGTGAGGCGCCTCGTGTCGTGGGTGTGTTGGTGCACCAAGAGGGCGCAGGCGATGAACTAGAACGCGCCGTACGCGGAGCATGGTGGGTTGCAGCCGAAGGGATGGACACCACGGCCCGCGTAGGTGTTGCCACCGGTGTGGTGACCGTGGAGCGCTCCGGTTTGCCGCGGGATGGAGAAGAGCTCGCGGCCCTTGCCC
>JAYWGD010000518.1:0-4096 GCA_043778435.1 Myxococcales bacterium
GTGTAGATTCCCAAACCCAAGGGTTGAATCCACGCATTGTAGTAGGGCGGCCCCACCGTCACTTTTTCGTCAAAGAACTTTTCGCTGATGGCAGGAAACATGGTGGCCACCAGAACGAAGGTCAAAAAACTGAGCAGAGCCCAGTTGTTCATCACGTACGTAAACTCGCGGGACTTCCAAGACTCGATCTCTACATTGCGACGCGTGTACTTTGCATAGAGTGGAAAGTACACCTTTTCGAGCGCGAAGAACACCGTGCCGCCAACGACGATGCCGAACAAGACCACGCTCGCAAGCACGGGCAAGTGCAATAGTGTAAACAGAACCCAAAACCCTGGGCCAATGGCCAATGCCACCAGCCAGCCCGCGATCAACGCATGTTTGCGTAGCTCCGGTTTGGCCGGATAGTCGCGCAACTCTGGCCAACGGTAGAGTATGAGCGTGTAGGTTACACCTACAATGGTGAGCAAAAAGTAGACGAAGTAGATGCCAATGGCGCTCTGCGCAAACGCGTGCACGCTGGCGATGAGGCCCGCTCGCGTGAGAAACGTGCCGAAGATTGTCATGAAGAACGTGAGGCACACCAAGAACACGTTCCAGACTTTGAACATGCCGCGTCGCTCTTGAATCATGACGCTATGCAAATAGGCGGTGGCCACAAGCCAAGGCATAAAGGCCGCGTTCTCTACCGGGTCCCATGCCCAGTAGCCGCCCCAACCCAGCTCCTCGTACGCCCAAAGCATGCCCAACACGTTTCCGATGCTGAGAAACATCCAGCAGAAGAGCATCCATTTGCGGCTTGCGCGAATCCACTCGGTGTCGAGCCTGCCGCTCACCAAGCCCGCGATGCAAAACGCAAAGGGCACTGTGGCGCCCACGAAGCCTGTGTAGAGGCTGGGCGGGTGAATGATCATGTAAAAGTTTTGCAGCAGTGGGTTGAGCCCACGGCCATCGGGCGGCACGGCGCCCAGCTGCACGCCGAAAGGGTTGGCTGCAAAGTTCATGATCACGCAGAAAAAAAAGACCACCGCCATCAGTGTGGCAATCACATAGGGCTGCAGATCAATGTGCTTTTTGCCAAGGAACTTGACGCAAGCCCCAATGTACACGCTGAGCAAAAACATCCACCAGAGTAGCGATCCGTCTTGGCCGCCCCAGAGCGCGCTGAACAAGAACCCAATCGGCATGGTTCGGTCGGAGTGGCCGGCCACGTAGCGTAGCCTGAAGTCGTGCGTGACGAAGGCGTAGGCGAGCACCAGCACCGCCGAGGCGATAAGCCCCACGGTGCCGTAGGCGCTGTAGCGTGCAGCTTGCAACTTGATAAGGCTGCGCGACGCGCCTGCCTGCACGGACACCGCAAAGGTGTAGGATGCAGCAATCATCACCGCGTAGAGCAACACCGTGCCGAAAACCGGGAGGCCAGCAAGTTCCATGAGTGGGACCTTAGTCCTGCACGCCGGCTCGACCAAGAGCTAAGCGTGATGTGTAGAATACAGGGCGGACGGCGTAGGCCCCAGCGCCGATTACAATGTTCGAAGGTGGGCTTCGACCAATTCCTGGCTCTCGGCACCGTTGGGTGCGCCCGTGGGTCGGACATGACTGTCGGTCACTTCTTCGACGTCGATGGCCGACAGCAGCATGCTGGCCTCGCGCTCACCCAGCGGTTTGGCAAAGTAATAGCCCTGAAACACATCACAGCCCAAGCCTGCGAGCGCCTGCAACTGTCCCAATGTTTCCACGCCCTCGGCGACCACACCTAGATTCAGTGTTTTTGCGAGCATGATCACGAGCTTGGCAATCTCTAGATCGCTTTGGCTTTGTGGTAAATTTTTGACAAAGGCGCGATCGATTTTGAGCACATCCACGGGGAATCGCTGCAAGTACGCGAGAGATGAATAGCCGGTGCCGAAGTCGTCGATGGCCAGACGAACCCCCATCGCTTTGAGCTGCATCAAGCGCTCGGTGACCGCTTCTGCGTCGGCCATAAGCACCGATTCGGTCATCTCCAAAACGATTTTCTCGGCAGGCAACCCGGTCTCAGCGAGCACCTCTGCCAGCACATTCAAAAAACCTGTATCATGCAGCTGTCCGGCCGAGATGTTGATGCTGATGGTGGTGTCGTCGCATGCCGGAAACTGTCGCCCCCACGCCGCCCGCGTGCGCACGGCTTGTCGCAGTACCCACGCACCCAGAGGCACAATGAGGCCGGTGCTTTCCGCGAGTGGAACAAATTCGAGCGGCGAAACGATGCCGCGTACAGGCTCATTCCAACGCAACAAGGCTTCGAACCCTGTAAGTTTTGCCGCTGAATCAAAGGTGGGCTGGTAGACCAAGAAGAACTCTTCGTTTCGCACCGCGCGCCGCAACGCGCGCTCGGTCTCGACGCGCTGAAAGGCAAGGCGTCGCATCTTCTCTTCGAAGACGGCGATGCGGTTGCGCCCGCCCTCTTTGGCGCTGTGCACGGCCGAATCGGCATCACGCAACATATCATGCGCGCGGCTGTGCGCATGGCCCTGCACAACGATGCCCAGACTCATCGAGGTATGGTAGGGCTGGTCCGCGATAAGGACCGATTCTTGCGCGGCACGCAGGATGCGATCAGCAAGATCCATGACGCGTGTGCCGTCGCCTGCGTCTGGCACAACCAACGCAAACTCGTCCGCTCCAAAACGGGCAAGGGTGCATCCTGCAGACATTGCCATCACGCGTTCGGCAAGCTCCTGAATCACAATGTCTCCGGCTGCATGTCCGAGGCTGTCGTTGACATGTTTGAGGTGATCGATGTTGGCAAAAATCACGCCGACGCGTTGACCGCGTTTGCTGGCTTGATTCATCCGTTGATCGAGCAAGTCGGAAAACGCGCGTCGATTGAGCAACCCCGTGAGTGTGTCGTGATCGGCTTCGTAGAGGATGCGCGCTTGGGACTCGACCTCGTCAGACAAGTCTTTCATGAACAAATTGACGAAGCGGCCTTCGCTCAGCATGACCACAGCGGCATGCAAACAGACCGGAACGGCGGAGTCTTCGCGGCCGCGAAGCTCGAGGTTGTCTACGCGCCCCAAAGCTTGCTGGCGGCCGTGGGTAAAGAAGCCTGCGAAGCGAGTGTTGAGATCGCCTCGTACATGAGGAGGCACAAGCAGTTCGAAAAAGTCCCTGCCCAAAGTCTCTTCTGCGGACCAGCCAAACACCTCTGTAGCGCGTGCATTCCACACGCGAATTTTTCCCAATGTATCCACCGTCACCAATGCGTCGAGCGTATGCTCGAGCACATCGGCGAGCGCGCTCAGAGTGGCGCGCCCAGATGGAGTGGAACCCTTCATACGCAAAGTATGCACGCGTTCACGTGAGAAGGAACAACTCGAGGTGTTTCGTTGTACTAGACACATAAAAAAGCTGCCACATTGTAGGCGTAAGACACCTTCGGCGTAGTTTCTGCGCGACAGTTCTGATGCCGATTTTTGCGCGCCTCTTGCACCAACCGCGGCTGCGGCATATGAGTGCTCGCATGGCATTTGAACTTCCCGCACTTCCGTACAGCAAAGACGCACTCGTACCGCACCTCACGGCCGAGACCTTCGATTTTCATTACGCAAAGCATCACAACACCTATGTGGTGAACCTGAACAAGTTGCTCGAGGGCAACCCCGAAGCCGGCAAGTCACTGGAAGAAGTGATCCTGTCCAGCGACGGCGGCGTGTTCAACAACGCCGCGCAAGTTTGGAACCACACGTTTTACTGGAACAGCATGAAACCCAACGGCGGCGGCGAGCCCACGGGCGCGTTGCTCGAGGCCATCGTGCGCGACTTTGGTTCCTTCGACGCCTTTAAGACCGAGTTTCTCGCAGCCGGCACCACGCAGTTTGGTTCTGGTTGGGCATGGCTTGTGGTCGAAGGCGGAAAGCTCAAAGTCACCAAGACCGCGAATGCCGACCTGCCGATGAAGCATGACCAAACAGCGTTGCTCACATGCGACGTGTGGGAGCATGCATACTACATCGACTACCGCAACCTGCGTCCTAAGTATTTGGAGACCTTCTTGGCGAGCCTGGTGAACTGGGACTTTGCTGCAAAGAACTTCGCGGCGGCGGTCTGAACC
>JAYWGD010000519.1:0-13563 GCA_043778435.1 Myxococcales bacterium
GTACCGGCGAGGCGATGCGTTTCGAGGTTCCAGCGCCGGACACCTTTGCCGCTGCGCTTGAAGCGGTGCGTGCGCTGGTCGTTGTTGTCGGATAGCGAGAATCGGCACTTGATGCAGGCCATGATTTTAGGCGCAGGGTTGGGCACGAGATTGCGCCCGCTCACGCTAGAGTTGCCCAAGCCAGCTATGCCCTTTGGCGATACGCCGCTCTTTGCGCTGCAGGCCGCACAGTTGCAGTCTGCAGGTTTTTCTGTGGTGGCGATGAATGCTTCGTATCTGATCGAGCAACTCGAACCACTGGCAAACGAGCAAGGGATTCCCTTGTCGCGCGAGTCGGAGCCATTGGGAACGGCAGGCGCCATTGCTCATGCGCGCCTTCAAGGCTTGGTGCGTGTGGAGCCGCTGCTCGTGCACAATGGTGATATCTACACGCAACATTCTTGGCAGGCGTTGGCGACAGACTTAGGCGACGTCTATGCGCGATTGGCCGTGCGTGAGCGCAGCCTTGGCGAGGGATCAGTGGGCTGGAACGATGCGGGCCACGTGGTGCGGCTGAGAAAAGTGAGTGTGGCTCCGGAGTCGCATTCGGGGGACTTTCTGGGCGTGCATTGCTTGGGGCACAGTGCGATTCGCATGTGCAAAGAGGGCGGCTGCTCGGTCGGTGATGTGTACATCCCTCACTTGATCGCAGGTGGGCGGCCGATCGAAATCGCCTTGGTCGACGCGCCTGTTTGGGACATCGGGGACCCAGTCAATTACCACGCGGCATGTCTTGCGTGGGGCTCGGGCCATTGGGTGAGCGAGCGCGCCTTGGTGCAAGCGCAAGTGCGTACATCGGTGGTGGGCGCGGGCGCGCGCATTCTTGCGGACATCTCCGGCGTCGTGGTGTGGCCAGGAGCCTCGGTGAATGAGCCTCTGCAGAACGCCATCGTGACGCCTACTTGCATTGTGCATCTATAGCGCTCGCGTGCGCAGTGCACACGCCTCAACGCACGGTCGCCTCGTCAGCGTTGTCGATCGATGGGTAGCTCCGGCGGGGGTTGAACCCGCAAGACCTTTCGGCCGGAAGATTTTAAATCTCCTGCGTATGCCATTCCGCCACGGAGCCATCAGCGCGCCCCAGAGCCCGCAGCGAGAAAATGACTCAACGTAGCCATTTTGTCCAGTGTACATTCCCACGCCGGCTTGTCGTCAGGCGACGCGCGTGCGGATCACACCGTTGCCGACTGCTTGAGTCGCACTGGTCAGCGTAAAAGCGCCCGGGCGCCCAGGCTGTGGCCGCCAGAGCACGGCACTGTGTCCCGACATGGGGGACTGCGCGAGCGTGAAGTCTTGGCCCACGGGGATCACCCAGCCAATAAGCACCATGCCGAGCAATCCTCGCACCACTTCGTCGAGACCATCATTTCTTGAAATCTGCACGCAGACGCCATCAATGAAGCTGTAGGTCGCGTTCTTGGTTTGAAACCCCACGCGGCCAATAAACACGGTGCGCGCGAAGCTCGACCACTCTTCCGCATGTGCGGTTTCGCGCACTTGAAGCAGCTCTCTGCGAGGGTCCACACCACTCAATGTGTCGAAGTCTTTGGCTCCCATACCGGTAAGTAAGGCACGTGGTGGATGAGCTCGCAATGCAACGAGTACACATTTCTAAAAGTAAGCGTGATATCTCAGAACACATGAGTTTTAGTAGCAAAATTACATCGTTTGCTTGCGCCTTCTTGTGGAGCATGTCAGCGAGCGCGGATGTGATCTCCAAGACCGACATGCGCTTGGCGAATGGCCTGCGTGTCGTGCTGCTACCGGACCATCGTACACCGCTTGTGTCGGTGAACGTTTGGTACCACGTGGGCTCCAAAGACGAGCCGGCTGGCCGCAATGGTTTTGCGCACTTGTTTGAGCACCTCATGTTTCAGGGGTCGAAGCATGTGCCGGAGGACCAGTTCTTTAAGTTGCTCGAGGCCGTCGGCGCCAGCGATGTGAACGGCAGCACCAATGACGATCGCACCAATTATCACGAGACGGTGCCCGCAGCGGATGTGGAGCGCGCGCTATGGCTCGAGAGTGATCGCATGGGATTCTTGTTGGATCATGTGGACCAAGCCACGCTGGATTCGCAGCGCGAAGTGGTAAAAAACGAGCGTCGCCAAAATTACGAAAACGCGCCTTACGGCATGGTGCATAGCTTGGTGTTGGAGGCGCTTTATCCGGTTGGGCATCCGTATCGCCTCACCACCATCGGCACGCCGGAGGACTTGGATCGCGCGAGCCTCGACGATGTGCGCACGTTTTTTCGCGCTTGGTATGTGCCCTCCAATGCGACCTTGGTGATCGCCGGTGACATCACCCAGGAGCGAGCAGAATCACTGGTGAATAGGTACTTCTCGGATCTGCCCAAGGGGGCCGATGTGGTGCGCAAAGCCCCGCCCATCGTGGCGCCGCTGAAGGCGGGCGCGAACGTGAATGTGGAAGCCAATGTGCCCAACGACGAGCTGCGGCTCACGTTTCCTACACCCGCATTTTTCTCCGCGGGTGATGCCGACCTGGACGTGCTTGGCGCCGTGCTTGGTGCCGACGGCGTTGGTCGTTTGCACAAGCTGCTCGTGCACGACAAGCAAATCGCGACCGATGTGATGGTGTATCAAGCCTCCCATCAGCTGGCGTCCACGTTTGAGATTGTGGTGCGCATGGCCGAGCGTAAAAGCATGGATGATGCACGCAAGCTCGTGGATGGGGAGCTCGCCAAACTTGCCAAGAGTGGCGTGACGATGGCTGAGCTCAAGCGCGCGCGCACGCCGCTGGTGACGAGCCATGTGTTCAACGCTGAATCTCTCTCGGAGCGCGCGGAGACGGCCAACCTCTATGCACATTACACGGGGGATCCTGACTATCTTGCCAAAGATGTGGGCCGCTACGAAGCGGTGACGCCCGCAACGCTTGTCGAGCAGGCAAAACACTGGATCATAGGCCAAGCGCGCGTGGAAACGCGCGTCACGTGCAACAAGGCTGCACCCGTTGCGGGGCGTTTGAAGGCTACAAGCGGAAAGGAGTCCAAATGAAATCACTTGCATGGTGCACGCTTGTCCCTGCGCTCGCGTTGGCTCTCTCTTGCGGTGGTGCCAGCGCGCCCGCAGCCATGCACGCAGCGGCGACACTGCCGGGGGCTGCAGCGTCCGCGGCCGCGGGGCCCGCATCGTTTCGAGACAAGGCACCCCCACCGGGTGCACTTGCGGCGCCCGTGTATCCCAAGCCCGAGATTCGCGACCTGCCGAACGGCATCAAGCTCGTGACCTACCAGATGCATGAGCTGCCCGTGGTGCGCATGACGATGGTTGGGTTTGCGCCGCGGACGGGCGTTGCAACGGTACGATGGAAGCTTGCGGAACGTATCACAGCAAAGCATTCTGTTCAGGCCCTCGCCGGGGCGTGGCAATCGATGGGGGCGGAGCATGGCGCCTTCGTGGGGGACGATGCCGCGGGGCTTTCAGCAAAGGTGATGGCAAAGGACGTTGAAGCGGCTGCGTCTCTACTTTTGGAAGAGTGGCTGCAGCCCAGCCACGATGCAGGCGAACTGGGTCGACTCAAGGCAGAGCTCATCGATGGCGTCAAAAATGAACGTGCAGATCTCAAATCGGTGGCGAGAAATCTGGTCCGTGTTTCTCTCGAGAGGTACACCAGAGCTGATTCAGGCACCGAGGCCACCTACGCCGCGGTAACGCTCTCTGACGTGATAGAGGACGCAAAGCTCCTTAAACTGGATGTGGTTTCGCAGCCAAAGGTGGCAGGCGTTGCGTGTCCCACCGTGGTGTTGGTCGCTGGCGACATCTCCCCCTCGAGTGTGCAGAGACAATTCGAGGCGGTGCGCTGTCCCCAGCTTCTTGGCGGCACGGGGGGGGGCTTTGGTGCGCGTCGCGACGCTGGGGTTTGGCGTATGTCAGCCCGGAAGGGCGCGACGCAGGTGCATGTCTATCTCGCCCACGCCAGTGCACCATTTGGAACGGACGATGACCGAGCGGCCTTTTGGATGATGACGGAGATCTTGGGCGGAGGATTCTCATCACGCGTGAACATGAACCTCCGTGAGAAGCATGCCTTCACGTACGGAGCCTACGCGCGCTATCGCCCGTTCGCGTCCAACGGCTTGTTCAGTGTTGGGGGCCCCATCAAGGCCGACAAGGCCGGCGAGGCCTACGAGCAAATACGTGCAGAGATCACGCGTATGCAAACCGAGATTGTGAGCGACGACGAGATGCGCCGCGCAAAGGACTCATGGCTACGCACGCTCTCCGCGCGCTACGAGACCGCCGACGACATCGTAGGGGCGTGGTTGCAGGATATGGTCACACGGGATGCAAGCGATGAAGGAAGCGCCTTCAACAGCGAGGCGGAACGCTTCACGAGGGCCTTAGAGTCCGTCACCAAAGAGCAAGTGCTTGCAATGGCAAAAAAGTACTTGGACCTTTCGCGACTGGACCTCGTCACCGTCGGTGATCCCGACTCAATCAAAAGCGAATTTGCTCCTTTCAAGCTCGGGGAGCCCCAGCCCTACGACGAGCTTGGCGCTCCGCTCAACGCCGCGAGTGACAAGGCGCCAGCGACCGCCAAGACGACCAAAATCGCCAAGCCCACAAAGTGATCCTCTCGCTAGACACGACGCAGCCTAGGGCCAGCGTGGGGCTCTACGCGCCCGATGGCAGCATCCTTTTTGAGGCCGAATACGATGCGATGAATCAGCACGGTGAGTCGTTGTTGCCGGCACTGTCCGCCCTGTTCGTGCAGCATGGTATTGTGCTGGATTCGCTTACGGGCGTGGCGGTGTGTGTGGGGCCAGGCTCCTTTAACGGCGTGCGTGTGGGGCTATCGACTGCGGCCGCGCTGCGCTTGGCTTTGGGCGTGCCTGTATTTGGCGCCAGCTCTTTTGCTCGTGAACGTGTGGTTGCGCCCGTAGGTTCGGCGTGCCTGGTGTGTTTGGAAGCAGGCCGAGGCGAGGTCTACGCAGAACTGACAAGCGCCGATGGAGAGAATGTGCATGGTGCACTCGTGTGTGTGCAGAGCGCAGTGGAGGAGCTGGCGGCAGGCATTTCGGATTTGCTCCGCTTGCCGCGTGAGCAGACAAATGATGAAGGCTCAGCGCCCGCCCAGCCGCGAGCCCGAATGCTCTTTGCGGCCACGCGAGGACTGAGCCCCATGTTGGAAATCGATGCGGTCTATGTGCGACCGCCCGACATCACTTCTTCACGGGCATCGCAGCTGCCGGTGACCCCGCATCAATCCACGCGCCCGGCGTGAGTAGGTATTCGCTGCGGCTGTTTTTGGAGCGAATGTAGAGTTGCAACGCAATCTTGGCGGCGCGGTTGTGGAAGTATTCGAGCCGAATGGTGTGCACGGCTTTCACGAGGTGCACGAGCTGGCTTTTGCTTGCGGCTTCGTGTTGGCCATCGTTGTCGACGACTAGCATTTCGTCCCAGTAGAGCCTTGAGCCATCGGCGGACACGACGCGCACTTCGTAGTCCGCCTCTTCTTGCACCGTGACCTTGCCGTTGTAGATGATGACAAAGTTGTCTTTGCGGCTGCCGTAGTTGACGAAGCCCGTGAAGGCCTGAGGCGCAATGTTGAGTTCGTTGGTGTAGAGGCGCACAACGCCCTTGCCGATGGCAGCGCCTTGGAGCTTGGTCGTGGCCATTGCGGGGTAATAGACGTCGCCCGTCCAGGCGCCCGATGAGGAGTTTGGCCCACCAAATGGAGTCGAAAAGTTGAGGCCTGTGGGGTTTGAGGGATGCGCCTCTTTGAGCGGCGCGGTGTTGCCTGTGTAGGTTGCACCGTGATTCATCCCCGCGGCAGTTCCGGGCGCAGGGCGCATCACTTCCATCGGACCCACGCTCGTGCCGCCGGCAATTCCGCCAGAGATGGGGGAGCCGGCGACCGCGCCACCTGGCGTGGTCGTCGTTGCGACAGGAGCGGGCGTTGCGGCGGTTGTTGTGGCGGTGGCAGGGGTGGCGGTCGTCGTTGCGGCGGCGGGCGCAACAACGGCTTGCTCGTTCGTCGATGCGGTCTGTGACGGTGCAGCGCCGCCTCCGCCCGCGGCACCATTGGCGCCCGGGGTCGCGCCTCGAGAAGGGCTTTGCACGCCACGGGTTCTAATGTTGACTTCGCAAGCAAAAACGCTTGTCGCCACGCCCAGGCACATCACAGATTTCATCGCATTCATGAGTCAGTCTCCTTCAGTGGCGGCTCACTGGAGTGGCGGCCACGCGCAAGTGTGCACACCATGCTGCACGGGAACAAGGGGGCTGCGCGTCTCCGGGATGAGGCGTGGGCGAGACATCGATGGGGAACAAATGGATTTAGCGCTCGAACGCATATGCGGCGCCGGCGCCCGCCACGCTGTTGTCATTTTGGTTGCCGCCAACGCCCTTTGCGGACGAACTCTCCGCATGGGCCCCAACGCACAGAGCACGCCCTTCGCTGGCCATTGAGACCGAGGCGCCGAAGACATCTTTGGCGCCCGTGTTGCTGGCCTTCACGTAGGCTTCTTGCGTCCACGCGGAGCCTGTGAGCGAAAATATGTAGACTGCACCCGACTCGGATGCCGACTTGTTGCTCTGATTGCCGTCGATGCCTACCGCAGAGGACGCTTCTCCAGGGGCGCCAACGGCCAAGCTTCGGCCATCTGCCGAGAGCGCCACGGACCTGCCAAACAATGCTTTTGTGCTGCTGTTGCTGGCCTTCACATACGCTTGCTGGGCCCAGGTGGCGCCGCTTCGGGCGTACACATAGACCGCGCCTGAATCCTCCATGCTGTCGTTGCTTTGCGAGCCTCCGATACCGACGGCGGCTGAGGATTCTTGCTCCGCGCCTACCGCCAGCGTGTTGCCATCGCCCGAGAGCGCCAACGTTTCACCAAAGAGATCTTTGGCGCCCGTGTTGCTGGCTTTGACATACGCTTGCTGCGTCCACGTGGCTCCGCTGCGCGTGAAGACATAGACGGCGCCAGAAAGAGGCGCGGTGTTGTCGGCCTGATCGCCGTTCACGCCCGTGGCGGACGAGGCCTCGTAGTGCGCACCCACCGCCAGCGTGTTTCCGTCCGACGAGAGCGCGACGGCAATGCCAAAGGAGTCGCTCGCGCTGGTGTTGCTCGCTTTGACGTAAGCTTGCTGTTTCCAAACAAGCGCGCTACGAGTAAAGATGTACACTGCACCCGAAAGAGGCGCGCCACTGCCGGCCTGGTTGCCGTCGATTCCTTTGGCCGTAGACTCTTCACCCCAGGCGCCAACGGCCAGCGTATTTCCATCTGCGGAGAGCGATAGAGCCGAGCCAAAGAGGTCACCTGCGCCAGCATTGCTTGCCTTTACATAAGCTTGCTGAACCCATGTCTCCGCACTGCGGGAGTACACATACACAGCCCCCACCTCGGTGCCGGAATCATCGGCCTGATTCCCGCCGATTCCTGTGGCCGTCGAAGCTTCGTACGGAGCTCCAACCGCAAGCGTATTGCCGTCCGCCGACAGCGAGACGCGCGCACCAAAAGAGTCGCCGCGACCGGCATTGCTCGCCTTGATGTACGCCTGTTGCTTCCAGGACGACCCTGCGCGAACAAAGATGTAAACTGCACCAGAATCTGTTGCGCCGTTGTCGGCTTGATTGCCACCGATACCTGTCGCCGACGAGTTCTCATAGTCCGCACCAATGGCCAGCGTGGACCCATCGCCAGACAGCGAAACGGAAGCCCCGAAGCTGTCATCGGCTCCTGTATTGCTCGCCTTGAGGTAAGCGCGTTGCGCCCACGCCTCGGTTGGCGTCTCTCCTCCCGCATCGGCTGTGGATGCATCTCCGAATTTGGATGCGTCTGGGTTCCACTCGGAATGTGCATCCAGTGTGCCAGAATCGGCGCGCCTCGGTGCCGCACGGCCGTCAGAAACGCTGGCATCGGTGGCGGCGTTGTTGCCCGGTCCCAGGCCGGTCTCGGCGCCGGTGGCGCAAGCAAGAAAGAGCATCAGGCTGAGAGAGGCCAACGCAGCACAGCCGTGGTTGCTGCAAAGAGCGCGAAGACGGAAGAGCATGCCCTTATGGGAACCATGGTCGGCCCTGAACAACAACCGCAAACGTGCCGTGAATCTTTGGGGTGCAACGCTGATTTGTGGCTAACATGGTGGCCATGAGCAACGTGCTTCCTGTTTTGCCTCTCCGCAACAGCGTGTTGTTTCCTGCATCGACCTTGCCGGTCAACGTGGGGCGCGCGCGAAGCGTGCGGTTGGTGCACGGCCTGGGTGCGCCCGAGGGCTCCGAGATTGTGGTGGTCGCGCAGCGCGATGGCGACACGCAGGACCCAGGATGGCAGGATCTCTACGAGGTCGGAACGTTGGCGCGCGTACTCAAGGTGGTGCGGGTTGGGCCTGGCAGTTATTCGCTTTTGCTGCAGGGGTTGGCGCGCGCGCGCATCGTCAATCCTATCGACACTGAGCCCTACATGCAGGCCGACATCGAGCGTTTGGACGAGCCAGCACCCTCGTTTCAGGGCATGTACGCAGGGGTTGATGGATTGCGCGCAGCATTCAATGAGCTTTGCGCGATGCTCGAAGATTCGTTTGATGATGCCACCAAGTCGCTGGCCACGACGGTGCAAGAAGCTGGCAAATTGGCTGATCTTGTGACTGCCGCGCTTCCCGCTGAAATGCTTAGTGTGTCGGAGCGACAGGCCGTCCTCGACACGGGCGATCTACGCGAACGCGTGGCGGCGGCGCATGTGTTGGTTCGTCGCGTGATCGATTCGCTTCGTGTGCGCCATCAGGTCGAGCGCATGGTGGAGCGCGAGGGGGAAACCCAACGTGAGCTTGTGCTGCGCGAACAGATGCGCGCCATTCGGGAGGAGCTTGGAGAGGGGGAAGAGGAGGACGAACTTAGCGCGCTGCGTGAACGCGTGCTTCGCGCAGGCATGAGCGACGACGCGCTGAAACTTGCCAAGAAGCAACTTGGGCGCATGAGCACCATGCAGCAGCAATCGAGCGAGTATCATGTGACCCGCAGCTACGTAGAGCTCCTCGCAGACCTGCCGTGGGAGAAATCTACCGACGACCATGTCGATGTGGAGCGCGTGCGCGCCTGCCTCGAAGAGGATCAGTTCGGCCTCGAAAAAGCAAAAAAACGCATTGTTGAATTTATGGCTGTGCGACGATTGCGCGGCGACAAGCGCAGTCCCATCTTGTGCTTTGCAGGGCCTCCAGGCGTGGGAAAAACCACGCTTGCGCGATCCATCGCACGATCAATGGGCAGGCAGTACGCCCGCGTCGCTTTGGGCGGCGTGCGCGACGAGGCCGAGATTCGTGGACACCGCCGCACCTATGTGGGCGCACAGCCAGGGAAGATCATTCAAGCCATCAAAAAGGTGGGCACCAAGAACCCAGTTTTTTTGCTCGACGAGATTGACAAGATGGGCGCCGACAATCACGGCGACCCATCGAGCGCATTGCTTGAAGTGTTGGACCCTGAGCAAAACGGAACGTTCCGAGATCACTATGTCGATACCGACTTCGACTTGTCTCAAGTGACCTTCATCGCAACAGCCAACGACTTGTCGCAGGTGTCTGGCCCCTTGCTCGATCGCATGGAGGTGATTCAACTGAGCGGCTATACGCGCGGTGAAAAAATGGCCATCGGACGATTCTATGTGGTGCCTAGGCAGCTCAGTGCTCACGGGCTTTCTCCCGAGGAGCTCATCATCTCGGAGGAAGCCTTGGGGGCCATCGTCGACGGCCATACGCGCGAGGCGGGTGCGCGAGGCTTGGAGCGGCAAGTGGCTGCAGTCTGCAGGGATGTGGCGATGGCGCGCGCCACGGGCGACGAGCGTGTGGTGACGGTGGATGTCGCTGGCGTGGAGCGTATCTTGGGCCCAGCGCGCTATTACCCCGAACTTGCCGAGAAAAAGAGCGCTCCAGGTGTGGTGGCGGGGCTTGCGTGGACGCCTGCCGGCGGTGATGTCTTGTTCGTGGAAGCCAGCAAAAGTCCGGGCCGCGGTGGCTTCAAAGTCACGGGGAATCTTCGCAGCGTGATGCAGGAGTCGGCCGCTGCGGCCATGTCCTTTGTGCGCAGTCATGCGCTGGAGTTGGCGCTAGATCCAGAGGCCATCGCCAAGCTCGATGTGCACCTTCATGTGCCCAAAGGTGGCACGCCCAAAGACGGTCCCTCGGCAGGGGTGACGATGTTCACGGCCGTCTCTTCCTTGCTGCTGGATTGCCCGGTGCGTAGCGATATCGCCATGACTGGGGAGATCTCACTGCGAGGTGTCGTGCTGCCCGTGGGCGGGATCAAGGAGAAGCTTTTGGCGGCGCATCGCGCGGGCATGAAAGAGGTGCTCATCCCGGCAAAGAACGAGCAAGACTTGGAGGAGTTGCCGAAGGATGTGCGCGACGCCATGAAGGTGCATCTGATCTCGCGGGTGGATCAGATCTTGTCGCTGGTTCTAGAGGCACCTGCTCAGCCCTCGTGATTTGGAACCGCGAGGCGTGGCTTCCGAAAATCTCGGCCGACAAGCCATGGGTGCTGTTTGCCGCTCTAAGTGCACTCTGCACGCGAGCTCCGCAAGCCAACGAGCCGGGATATGAATTCGGGCTGCTTGCGGGCATCACGTTGCCTTGGCTTGCCGGCGGATTCTCGGCGCATGCCGAGCAGCGCGCGGCGAGTTCCCATGCAGCGCGTTTTGCGCGGTCAGGGCTGTATGCGGCGCTCACCCTTTTGCCCCCGCTGCTTTGTACGATTGGAACCCAGCCTTGCGACTTGCCTGGAGGGATTCTTTGGGTAGGCAGCGGCGCGTGTCTGGGCGTGTTTTGCGCGTCGCTTTTGGGCGCCCTTATGGGCCCGATGGCGCGCACGCCGAATCGGGCATTTTGGCTTGGCGCAGCGCCTCCGTTGCTGAGTCTGGGGTTGGGCCTTGCGCGCTTTTGGGCAACGCCTTCGGTGCACGCATACGATGCGTTTGTCGGCTACTTTGCAGGCACGCTCTACGACACGGTGATTCCTTTGGATGCTCGTTATGCGTGGAGCCGCGTCGTGCCCGTAGCGCTCGTGCTTCTGGTGGCTTTTTGCAGGCCCAAGTGGCGTTTGAGAGCACAAGCTGCATGGGTGTTGCTTCTCTTTGTGGAGCCCCGTTTTGGCCTGCTCCATCACAGTACGCGGGCGCTGACGGAGCGTTTGGTGGAGCACCGTGATGGTACGTGTGTGATGCATGCAGATGATCAGATCCCCGCGCATCGCGTGGATGCTCTGCAGCGGCAATGTGAAGTCGACAAGCGCGATGTGGAGGCCTACTTTGAAGTGAGCGCGGCTTCGGTCACCGTGTTTGTATTCCGTGATGCTGCACAGAAGCAGCGTCTGATGGGAGCCGGGCATACGTACATTGCCAAGCCTTGGCGTCACGAGGTGTATGTGCAAGATGCAGGCTTTCCGCATCCCACCTTGCGCCACGAGATCGCCCATGTCGTGACAGCTGCATTTGCCCAAGGCCCCTTCAAAATTGCGGGCTCTTTGGGCGGCTGGTTGCCAGACCCTGGTCGTATCGAAGGCTTTGCTGTTGCGGCAGAAGGGGAGACGGAGAGCCGACGCGAACGTGTTGCGGACATGAAAAGCGCCGGGGTGATCCCCCCCGTTTCACAAGTGTTTTCTCTGGATTTTCTGAATGCGCCCGGAGCACGTAGCTACACATTTGCTGGCGCATTTGTGGAGTCCGTTCGGGCGCGCTATGGCGCCGATGCGTTGCGTCGATGGTACGGAGGAGGCGAGTTGCAAGCCCTCACAGGCAAGACCATGGCCAAGCTCGAACAGGAGTTTCTTCAGGCTTTGCCCGTGGGAGATCAGACCCACGCCGCCGAGTCTAAAGCGCGTTATGGGGGGCCTGGAATCTTGGCGCGTCGATGCCCGCATCGCATCGACAGCCTTCGTGCCGAGGCGTCGCGCTGTGTCGTTGCGGGGGACGCTGCGCGCGCGCGGTTGTTGCTTGGTGAGGCGCGACTGTTGGCACCTGGTGATGTTGGTTTGCGGTTTGAAGATGCGCGTTTGGCGGGCGTGCAGGATGACACGGCGAATGCGTATGTGCGCGCCTTGTTGCAGGACCTTGATGCAGACCCCGCATGGAGATCGGCGGCGCACGAGCTGCTCGGCGATCGCGCACGGGGCGGCCAAGACTCACTTGGAAACGTGGACCTGGCAGAGGCCGCAATGCACTACCGAGAAGCCGCCGCACTGGTGCGTTCGGAGGACCGTCGTCGCTTGCTTGAGCTCAAGACGATGGCGCTAGCGACGGATGGTCCTGCCGCATTGAGAAAGCGCTTCTCCATGCCTGCACCTGCACGCACCAGCCCGTCTCAAACAGCGCTTGCATGGGAGCACTACTTTGCTCTCAAAGATGCTCTCAATGCCGGTCATTTGCTGAAATCAGCGGCTGCATCGGCGGCTCTGAGCGAGGAGCTCGGGGCGCTTCGGGATTCGCCTCTTGCGGTACGTGAAGCCGGGCGCATGATCGCCTCCGTCGCACGCTATGTGCCAAAGAAATAGTGCGCGCTTGTCTTGCCGCGCGGGGTGCTGTCGCGAATACTACGGCGATGTATTCTTCGCGTGCTCTGCTGTTGTCGCTTAGCGGCTTTTTGGGCGTTGCATGCGGAGAGTCTCAGGTTGCCGACGCGGAGGAAGATTCCATTTCGGGCATTGCTCCGGGCAAGATTGGTTATCAAGTCATTGGCAACTGCTGGGCGTACACCACCACAGCATGGCTTGAGGCCTTGCATGTGCGAGCGGGAGGAACGCGCATTGATTTCTCTGAGGCTTACCTGACGTACTGGAACATGTTTGATGGACTTGTCGCTCCTCAAACCGCATCTCTTGAAGTGTCAAACTTTAACAACGTCTCGAGGACCTTGGTCCAACGCGGCATCATGTTCGAAAGGCAGTTTGCTCCGATCGAAGGTGCCACCGCAGAAGCAAGTGCCTTGGCCGATCTGAAAAAATGGATCGCCAGTGGAGCGCTGGAGCGTGCACCCACAGAAGCGGTGGCGCGTCGCAAGTACATGCGCGCTGCGGTCGACGACGCCTGGAAGCTGAGCCCCGGCAGGCGTGCCGCCTTCGATGCCCTGTTCGGTTCAGACTTGAGCAAAACGCTCGTTGGCGCTCCTGCAAGCGTGCTTCAAACGTATGGCGTGGTGCGACCGTCGGACCTCACCGTGGCGATTTATCAACCCCGAGCCTCAGCGCCTCGGGTAGGACGCCTAAGCGAATTGGTCAACGACAGCAGCACCATTTCCTCAACCTATTTTCGCAAGCCTGATTCAACCCTGCGAGTGATGTTCTTTCCAAGTGGGCGCAAGCCCGTCGCTCCGTTCACTGCGGCGAACGTGCCCGCGTATTACGATGGCGAGGCGCTCACATTCGCAGACCAAAGGACTTTTTTCCGACAGATACAGCGTGTGTTGCATCAGGGCATCCCGGTGTGGGGCTCTTGGTGGGTTGACACGTCGGCGCGACAAGCGGACAGCGGCGCCTTCGTGCAAACGCCTTCCCTGATGAGCGCACGCGATATGA